>CAXSEB010000231.1:0-4252 GCA_964235805.1 uncultured Chitinophagaceae bacterium
GCTCATATAAAGCCGTTGGAAGAAATTGTATAAATTCCATGTTTTCAATTCTGCCTTTAGCTCTGTACATCATAGCCACACCGTCTCCTGTTGCGATTGAAGGATTTGTGGTCGTGCGATATACCTGGCCATTTCCACCAGTAGCCAACAAGGTAATTTTGGAAAGAATCTTTTCAATTCTATTCGTTTTCATATTCAATACATAAACGCCGTAACATTCTATATCAGGAGTAGATTTTGTTATTAAGAAACCCATGTGGTGTTGCGTGATGATATCTACCACAAAACAATGATTTATTAAATTAATGTTGCCCTGGTTACTTATTGCAGCCAGCAGCGTTCTTTCCATTTCCTTTCCTGTTACATCCTTGTGGTGAAGAATTCTAAACTCGCTATGGCCGCCTTCTTTGCCCAGAGAATAATCTCCTTCTTTGTCTTTATCAAAACGGGCACCCCATTCAATTATCTCGTTAATTCTGTCAACGCCTTCTCTTACTACTATCTCTACAATTTTGGGATTGCAGAGGCCATCACCGGCAACAAGTGTATCCTCTATATGTTTTTCGAAACTGTCGTTATCCATATCCATTACACCTGCAACGCCGCCCTGGGCGTACTTTGTATTAGTTTCGTCACTGACTGCTTTGGTTAAGATAGTTATCGTTTTGTCGGGACAATCCTGTGCTGTTTTTAGCGCATAAGTTAGCCCTGCTATTCCTGAACCGATAACTAAAAAATCTGTTTCCATATAATTAAAAGTAAAAGTAAAAAGGCGGAAGCCAAAACATCTTAATATAATTCGTGGAAAGTATGCAGATAATAGATATCAATTGCCTGTTACCTAATATCAACCCAGGCATTATTTTCTTTGATAAGATATACCAGTTCAGATACAGCAATATCTTCAGGCACCGATCTTTTTATAACTTCTTTGCCTCTGTATAAAGTCACCTTACCAGGTCCGCTGCCAACGTAGCCAAAGTCTGCATCGGCCATCTCGCCTGGTCCATTTACAATGCAACCCATAATTGCAATCTTTACACCTTTTAAATGATTGGTAACAGCCCGGATCTTTGCGGTAGTTTCCTGCAGATCAAACAATGTTCTGCCACAGCTTGGGCAACTGATATATTCTGTTTTTGAAATTCTTGTACGGGTTGCCTGCAATATTCCAAAGGCTATAGAATTTAAAAGCGCATAATTAGTAGCAATATTTTTATTGCCAAAATGATAGCCAAGAGAAATTCCATTGCCAAACCCATCAATCAACAAGGCGCCGGCCTCAATAGCAAAGTAGATAAGGCTTTCCTCGAATGTAGCATTATTGCTATCGCATAATATTATAACCGGGTTGTTTACATTCTCTTCTTTAAATTTTAAAAACATTTTTCGGATACTTTGCACCGCATTTTTATTTGAAGAACTCAAGCAAGCAACAACGGTTCTATCTTTTTTTATCTTGTTAAGAAGCTCAGAAAGATTAACTGAAGGGTAATTCTCAGAAAAGCAATCAATCATTACAAAATTCATTATTGTTGATTTTACAACAACATCATTCAAATATTGGTATTCATCAAAAATGGGAAAATATTTATCCTTATCAGTTGCGGTGATCCACGTTTGCGGATAAGTGATAACCTTCAAAGTTCCCGGCAACTGAAAGTTTATTAATTTATCTGCGGTGAACAGATAATCAGCAGCTACATCACTTATCAGCCATTTATCTGTTATTGCATCATAGGTGTAACCAACAGATCTTAAGTCATCAGGCGTTATCTTTTCTAATTTGCTTAAATCTGCAACCACCACAGGAACATGATGTTTTCCAATATTTCCAACTCCAAATGTTGACCTTACACTAAAGCCATCTCCCAGGTAGACAGGATTACTGCTTATCAAATCTATTTTCTTTGTACTCCCATTGAAACTTAGTTCCTGTGTTTTCGCAGATCCAGCCTCATTCTTTATATCGCTTTGGATGTCATCGAAACCCCGCTCAGATGAAATATTCAGCTGGCCATATCTGTTTACAATATTTTTGCAAACCGGGATTTCATATTCAGGATCTTCTGTTAGTGATACACGAATGGTATCACCAATGCCATCTTCTAATAAAGTGCCTATACCTATTGCAGATTTTATTCTTCCATCTTCACCATCGCCAGCTTCAGTTACGCCAAGATGCAAAGGATAGCAATGCCCCAACTCCTGCTGCATGCAACTTATCAGCAACCTGTAAGCTTCTATCATGACCTTAGGATTGCTGCTCTTCATGCTTAGCACTATGTTATAATAATTTTCACTTTCTGCAATTCGCAAAAATTCCATTGCACTTTCAACCATGCCAATCGGCGTATCACCATACCTGCTCATTATACGATCGCTAAGTGAGCCATGATTTGTTCCGATACGCATGGCAGTGCCATATTGCTTACAGATTTTTACAAGCGGAGTAAAGCGGTCTTTTATCCGTTCAATTTCTTCAAGATACTCTATATCAGAATAATCAAGCATTTCAAACTTTTTCTTATCTACATAATTACCCGGATTAATGCGGACTTTTTCTACAATTCTTGCAGCAATCTCTGCAGCATTGGGCGTAAAATGAATATCGGCAACAATTGGTGTTTTATAACCCCTATTATGTAATTCTCTTTTTATGTTTGATAAATTCTCGGCCTCATTTTTACTCGGCGCTGTTATACGTATAAGTTCTGATCCTGCATTTATGCAACGTATGCTTTGTTCTACTGTAGCGATTGTATTCATCGTATCAGTAGTGGTCATTGTTTGTATCCTGATGGGTTTATAATTTCCCAATAAGAGGTCTCCGACTTTTACTTCTAAAGTTGCTAATCTTTTGTATTGTATTAGTGGCTCAGTATATATTTCCATAACAATAGAACAGCATGAAGCTGTAAAATTACATTAATGCGGTTATAGTAGTATCTGCTTAACAGTTATTAATTACTTTGTGAACATGAAACATAGCTTACTATTACTGATTTTTACCTTGAGTATTTTGACGGATTTAAAAGCCCAGGTAAACAATAAATTTGCGGGCATATATTCTTTAGAAAAAGTAAGGGAAGTAGGCTCAGGGTTCAAATTAAATGAAGACTCAACTTTTGAATTTTATTATTTATACGGCGCTTTAGATAGATATGGCTCGGGAAAGTGGAGCATTAATAATGACCGCGTTATTTTTAACAGTGCACCTTATCCCGGAAATGATTTTAGAATTTCTGATAGCAGTTTAATTAAGGGAAACTTTACTACAATAAAAATTGAAGATGAAAACCCCTCCTTCTATTCTTTTGTTTACTGTTCATCTAAGTTAAACCATGCAGATACTTTATTAAATGCAGATGCTGATGGCGTTATAACTGTACCAGGCAAGGTTGACACTATCAAATTATTGTTCGAGCTAACAGCAGAACGAATATCAGTTTTCCCGATCAACCGTTCAAAGTATAATTCTTACACCTTTAAATTTCAACCTTGGATCAGCGAAGTGTTTTTTAAAAGTTTTAGTCTAAACCGGGTTTCAGGTGATCTTGAAGGTAAACATCCACTACTCGATGGAGTGAAATACACATATAAAAAAGAAGAGGTAAGGTGACGATTACTAAAAAATGCCAACATCTACGCCGGATAGCGCTTTCCGGTAGGTGTGTTGTTTGGAAATAAATTGTTTATAGCTTTGAATTTATCCGCAGTAATTTGCCAATATACTTACAAACTTTACAAAATTTAATTCAGTAGAAATAAGTGCTTGACTGTTTTTAATATTAAATCACTCCGTACGTCATGATAAAAATTAGTCTGGTCGCTTTAATATTTTGCCTGATGTGTTTAAAAGGTTTTTCTGCTGATACAACAGTGGTATATAAAAAAAGAAATGCCTTTACAATTGAAGCTGGGGGAAAGGGGCCTGATTATTCTTTAAACTATGAAAGAGTATTCAGGCAAGGCAAAAAGCTAATATATAGTTGGAGAGGAGGTTTTTCATTATTGCCACATGACCTTTCCGTTCCTGTTGCAATAACGGCTTTTACCAGCGGTGTAAAGCATCATCTGGGATTTAGCCTGGGAGTTACGCCATATCTAAAAGATTATAAAACGTTTTTACGTAAAAAAGATCTTTCTGATAAACAATTTTATATTACTCCTTCAATTGGTTATAGGTATTATAAAGCAAACAGTAATGTTTTTATATCTGCCGGATTTGATCCTTTGATCTTTATGGATC
>CAXSEB010000232.1:0-4238 GCA_964235805.1 uncultured Chitinophagaceae bacterium
GAAAATGCCGGCTGGGCCCGAAGTTGCGGAGCAAAGAGCAACATATCTCTCACCGAAGCGTAGCTGCTTTCAAGGTTAATATCAAGACCCATTAAAGCCGGGTTTGTGGCCAACTGCTCAAGCGAAGGATAAGTTATTACTGCCTTATTCCTTAAAAGAGTTCCCGGAGTTTTAATGTAAAGATCCTGAAGAGAAACTCCTTTTGTAGTATAAAGAAGGTCTGTATTTAATTCATTCAAAACAAAGCCGCTCTTCTCTTTCATGCTTCCTGATTTTATTTTGGCAGCAAGCGTATCGACATTATATAAGAGATCTTTTGCTGAAAAATTAAGGTCTTTAACATCAAGATGTCCATAATCCATTCCATAACTTAAAACCGGCATGGAAGTATTGTTCATTTTAAAATTAGAACTTTTGATGTTCAGCTCGTCGGATGTAAATGTAAATGGCGGCAAGGATGCTTCATCTTTTTTTTGTTGTTCTGTGGGAGGCGGAGCAGCTTTATTGCTCATTGTTATGGCAATATCTGAGTTGTCAAGATTAAGATCTTTAAAAGCAAACTTCCCGTTTTTAAGATCCAGAGTATCAGGATGAGCTACCATGCTGTTCACCTTTAGAAGCATTCCTAAAGCTGAGGGTGCACTTTTATAATCAAAATCAATATCCTTAAAAGATATTTCATCATTCTTTAACTGGAGAAAGTTTTCGGGCACCTGGTTAGCTTGTGCAACAGCGTTTACAATCTTAGCCTGCAATGGTTCGTTCTGGTAAAAATGTCCTCTTAAGCCGTTAACGGTAAACTTTGGAATATTAAAATAGAGGTGATTTATATCAAAAGTTTTTATAGGCACATCAAAGTGATTAATGGCCATATCCATATCATTGCCGGTTATCACATCTTTGTAAACAATTCTTGTGTGGTTAACAACGATATTCTCTATGTTCATCTTTATAGCACTGGTATCGGTTGATTTAGTGGTATCTGCCGGGCCGGCAAACGCATTAACAATGAACTGAAAATTAAATACTGTATCAGGCAACAGCCGTTTCACCTTTACAGTGGTATTATCAACATTTATTTCCTTTATCTGGATATCGCTTTTCAGTAACTTCCACATGTGAAGGCTTACCTTTAACTCTCCGCTGGAAAGCAAAGTATCCTTTGTTTGGTCTTCGATGTAAACATTTTTTAAAAGAATATAATCAGGGAAAGCCAGGTCAAGTTTACCGATTTGTACTTTAGTTTTTAACTTATTTTGAAGGTAAGTTTGCGCTTTACCACATACAAAATTTTGTACCGTTGCGGTTTGTAAGAGCAATACCACAGCGATCACCAGCAGAACTACTGTTACCAAAACATAAGAAAGAACATTGGCAATTTTAGCAATGACTGTTCTTTTTTTTGGAGAAGAATTTTTTACAGGTTCCATGGAGGTTTTACAAACGAAGTTTTTGATTATTCTTCTTTATCAAATTACAAACCAATAGTATGTAGTTGATTTAATTTTAGATTACTTTAAATGAGTAAGTCGGTTAATGTATTATAAAGGTTGCGCTTATAACAGATACAAAAATAACCATTTAGCTTAGATCTTCAGGCTAAAAAGTTCAATGCCGGCACCTTTTCCTTTAAGATCTACAATACCAAGGCTTTCACTTTGCCACTCCTTAAGATCAATGTTATCTATAAAATCCCTGGAGACTATAAAATTATGGTTGAGCTCATTACAGGCACTTCTTATTCGTGCTGTCGTATTCATTGTATCGCCACTCATGGCAATGTCTTTTTTTATCACACCTATCTCCCCTACTGTTACATCTCCTACATGAATGCCCACCCGAAACTCAGGCACAAAGCCATATTCCCTTCTAAAATGCTCACTTCGCTTTTGTATATTTCTTCTTGCATAGATTATAGATGCCATACATTTCCTGGTGTTATCTTTTTCAAACAGCCAAGAGCTTACTACTTCATCGCCAACATACTGGTAAATGGTTCCTTGAAATTCAATAACGGCACTGGATACCTGGTAAATAAAATCTCTTATAAACCGAAAATACTGGTGGTGGCCGAGCTTTTCGGCAATAGGTGTTGAATCCCTAAGGTCCATGAACATTACAATCCGTTTCTCAATTTTTGGCTGAATGTATTTGCCCAACAAAATATCTACAAACACTCCCGGTGAATACTTTTCGTTTATGATGAGAAACAATTGGGTGATAAAAAAGATAACGATCCAGTACAGCACCTTTTGCAATAACCAGTTCTTATGCATTACATATTGCATAATGTGATTGAATGCTTCCTTAGGTGCTTCTTTTAAAATAATTATTGAATTGGCAAATTGTATTATAAAGGTTAACAGTAATGCAGAGGCAAGTAATATCAGGCTTTTTAGTAGAAAGTTTAGCCACAGAGGATAAGTGCGAAGTATTTTTTTGAGCTTGTAAATAAAGAGATAGCCCATTACAAGGCTTATTAAAAAAATAAGCAATTCTCTTACCCAAAGGTTCTTTGTAGCAGTATCACTATCCTGGTTCCTGACAAGTGCAATCAAAAAATCAATGATGGTCCAAAAAATGGAAATATATAAAACAGAAAGAATTTTAAATCTATTAACATGAGAAATCTTGAAAAAGCCAGGTCTGAAAACTTTCATTTGTGTTGAAGGTATTGGTAAATAGATTGCTGCGCATTTAAAGTTTCATTTGTATGGGTTTCGCTTTTCTCCTGGTCCAGATTCGAAGTCAATATTACAGCCTTGTCATTATCCTTCCATTGAAGTTCGAAATAATCAACCAGTTCATTTTTTAACGTGTTGCTTTTAATAGGCACACAAACTTCTATCCGGTGATTTAAGTTTCTATTCATCAAATCCGCAGAACCTATTATAACTTTGGTGTCTTCTCCTGTGCCAAAAATAAACAGCCTTGTATGTTCAAGGTATCTATCAACAAGGCGCTTTACAACTATATTCTCGCTTACTCCTTTTAAACCAGGCATAAGGCAACAAATACTCCTGATTATTAAATTAATTTTTACGCCGGCCTGGCTTGCTTTATACAACTGGCTAATGAATTTTTGTTCTTCCAGGTTATTAACCTTAATTCTTATTATTGCTTCTTCATTGTTTTGTGCTTTTTTTATTTGCTTCTCTATAAGCTCCTGCAACCTGTCTTTTAAATTAAATTGAGATACAAATAATTCATCAAATTGAAGCTTATTGTTTTCAAGAGATTTGTCCTTTTTTTGTAGAAATTTAAATAACTGCAGTAATTCTTTTACTATCGCTGGCTCAGTCGTCATTAACACATGATCCGTGTAAAACTGGGCAGTTATTTCATTAAAATTACCGGTACTTAAAATTGCATAGGTAAGCACTTTTTGGCCGGTCTTCTTTTTTACCAAGGCAATTTTTGAATGCACTTTAATTTCCGGAATACTATAAATTATAGTAACTCCTGCCTGCTTCATAACTTTGCTCCACCTGATGTTATTTGCCTCATCAAATCTTGCTTTTAATTCAACAAAAGCAGTAACATTTTTACCGTTTTTTGCAGCACTTATTAAAGCGTTCACAATGTGCGATTCTGCTGCAACACGGTATAATGTGATATAAATATCCGTAACCTCTATATCAACTGCTGCCTGGTTAAAAAAAGAAAGAACAGGATTGTAGGATTGGTAAGGAATATGAAGCAATACATCCTGTGTGTTTAATACATTAAAGATGTCGCCACTGTTCATCACGTTAGCATATGATAAAGGTTTCAACTTCTCATAATAAAGTTTTTTATCAAAGCTTGGAAAAGAAGAAAGGTCTTTCAAATTGTGATACCTGCCGCCTGCAAACATATCTTCATATTCAACTTTAAAAGCGTAGGCTAAAAACATAAGCAAATTTTCGGGCATTCCGTTTACATAAAGAAACCTGGAAGGCGGACCGAAATCTCTTTTGGCAAGTTGCTTATCAATTTTATTTAAAAGGTTACCACTAAATTCATCAACAAGATGAAGTTCTGCATCCCTGTTTAGCTTTATACTAAAAACTCCCATTATCTCAAGGCCCGGAAATAAATACACGAGATTTTCTCTAACTATATCATCTATAAAAATTACGTATTCAAAATCATCTAACGGGCTGAGAACAAAAAATCTTTGCAACTTTTCAGACGGGATATTAATGATTGCTTGTTTTAAATTTTGCTGGTTATCTTCTCTTAAAGTAATTACAAAA
>CAXSEB010000233.1:0-4191 GCA_964235805.1 uncultured Chitinophagaceae bacterium
TTCAAATAAATTAACCACAAGTCGGGCCTTACCAATAAAGTTAACCAATTACTCAAATTAACGCAAAGAACTTGGCACCTGAGTAAGTAATCTTTAGTCATCTCATAAATTCATGCTACCCTTATCTTTGCGGCATGAAAAAAATTGGTATTCTTGGTGGCGGGCAACTGGGGCGAATGTTGCTGCAGGCTGCTGTTAATTACCCAGTCGAGACGTTCGTAATGGAAAATGATGCTGAATGCCCGGCTGCCCATTTATGTAATCACTTTACACAAGGCGACATTAAAAACTTTGATGACGTTTATAATTTCGGCAAATCACTTGATGCTATAACTATAGAGATAGAAGCTGTAAATGAAGATGCGCTGGAACGTTTACAGGCCGAAGGTATAAAGGTGTATCCAAAGCCATCAACCCTGAGACTTATCAAAAACAAAATCTTACAAAAGCAATTTTATAAGAAAAATGAAATTCCAACAGCTGCGTTTGAAATCACGAATAATCTAAGTGAACTTGCCAACTTTCCTGCCTTATTTCCTGCAATGCACAAAATAGCTTTAGGCGGTTATGATGGCCGTGGAGTTATCTCGATAAAAAATATAAACGATATAAGCAAAGGGTTTAGTGAACCTGCTGTTTTGGAAAAAAAGATTGACATTATAAAAGAAATCTCTATAATAATTGCAGCAGCTAACAATAATGAAATAGCAATTTATCCTGCAGTTCACATGGTATTTAATACTGCACTGAACTTATTGGATTACCAGTTTAGCCCAACTGATGTAAATGAGAAAATATTGTGGAAGGCAGAAGCTATGGCTCTGCAGGTGGTAAGAAATTTACAATCCCCGGGGATTTTTGCCGTTGAGATGTTCATTGATAATGAGCATAATGTTTGGGTGAACGAAACTGCACCACGTGTGCATAACAGCGGCCATCATACCATTGAAGCTAATTACTGCTCTCAATTTGATATGCTTTGGAGAATAATTCTTGACTACCCGTTAGGCAATACAAAGCCGGTTTTGCCGGCTGCCATGGTAAATATAGTGGGGGAAGAAAATTACTCCGGCAATGCGTTGTACACAGGCTTACACGAGGTATTAAAACTTGAGAATGCTTTTGTGCATATCTATGGAAAAAAACAAACAAAGCCGGGCAGAAAAATGGGTCATGTAACTATTCTCAGCAACGAAAAACAAGAGCTGCTTCATACGGCGATTAAAATAAAAAATACTTTAAAGGTAATATCATGATGCCTTGTTTCATTACAGTCGCCCGCTTTGGTACACATTGTGTAGCTCGCTAATTTTTATAATAAACCTTTTAACAGGGCGAAGTGTTTGTACTTTTACAGAGTCTAACCTGCTTATAAATTTTCATGAAACGATATCAAATGTTTTCGGTCTTTATCTGCCTTGTGCTATTGCATGCATGTGGCAGAAAAGATGATAAAATAACGCCTGCAACTGTAATTCCACATCCGCAAATGCGGGTAGATGCAGTTATAGTAGCGCCGCAAACCGTCACTGAAAGTATAGAAGTACCCGGCAGCCTGCTATCTTCTGAAACTACTGAAATACATCCTGAAGTTTCCGGGAGATTAACCATGCTTAATGTTAGGGAAGGCGCTTATATTGGCAAAGGAGCAGTGATCGCCAGGCTGTATGACGCTGATTTGCAGGCACAATTAAAGAAACTGCAAGCACAGCTAAATATAGGCAATCAAACCGCCAGCAGGCTTTCGCAACTGCTAAAAATTCAAGGTATAAGCAGGCAGGATTATGATATGGCAGTTTTGAATACAAATAACATACAAGCTGATATAGAGATAGTAAGAACAAATATTTCCAGAACAGTTGTACGTGCGCCTTTTTCAGGCAAACTCGGGTTAAAAGAAATAAGTGTTGGTGCTTATGTAACACCTCAAACAATTATTGCTGTCATCAGGAAAACAAATGATATGCGTTTAGATTTTACTGTTCCTGAAAAATATATCAGTGAAATTAAAAACGGTGGAATTGTTTTTTTTCGTGTAGAAGGGTCTGATGTAAGACATTCTGCAAAGATTGTTGCCACCGAATCGGGGATTACTGAAAACACACGAAGCTTAAATGTGAGGGCCTCGGTTATTGGCAGCGATCCGTCTCTTGTGCCGGGCGCATTTGCCAAAGTAAATTTAAATTTTGCGCCTGATTATACTGCGTTGATGGTACCAACGCAATCCATTATTCCGCAGGTAAGAGGTAAAAAAATTATTGTTTTTAAACAGGGTACGGCAAAGTTTGTTGATATAACTACTGGCGTAAGAGATTCAATAAATGTGCAAATACTTTCAGGCATAAGTGCCGGTGATACAATAGTTACCACGGGCTTAATGAGCCTAAAACCAGATGCAAAAATTACTTTGAACAATATTGTAAAGCCAACACCTTCAGCTTCTTCAAATATCCAGGGAGCGAATGTTAAGTTGTAGATCTTTAGTGATGCTAATTATGATCAATCGGAAATGTAAAATCTTAAATCGGTTTCTTTTATGAATATATCAGAGTTGAGTTTAAGAAGGCCGGTGCTGGCGATCGTACTTAACCTTACCATTATCTTATTTGGCGTTATCGGTTTTAAATATTTAGGTGTAAGAGATTATCCTGCTATCGACCCGCCAAATATCAATATACGCACATCTTATGGCGGAGCTAATCCTGATATAATCGAAACACAAATTACCGAACCTCTTGAAAAAGCCATTAACGGAATAGCAGGTATAAAAAACATCACATCCAGCAGTAATGCCGGTTCCAGTAATATTAATGTTGAGTTTGAATTAAGTGAAGATTTAGAAGCTGCTGCCAATGATGTAAGAGATAAAGTTTCGCAGGCAACCCGTTCTTTACCAACCGACCTTGAAGCGCCCCCTGTGGTATCAAAGGCTGATGCCAGCTCTGATGCAATAATTTCAATGACGGTGCAAAGCAATACCCGGAACCAATTGCAAATTTCAGAATGGGCTAATAATGTGCTGCTGGAAAGGCTTCAGACCATTCCCGGCGTTAGTGGTATACAAATATGGGGAGAAAAAAGATATGCAATGAGGATATGGTTCAGCCCTGAAAAATTATCTTCTTATTCATTAACACCTACTGATGTACAAAATGCATTATTGCGTGAAAATGTTGAGTTACCTGCTGGAAAAATTGCCGGTAATGCAACAGAATTATCTGTAAGAACCTTTGGCCGTTTAAATACGGAAGATGAATTCAACAATGTGAGTATTAAAAACACTAACGGATCAGATATAAAATTGAATGACGTAGGCGAAGCAGTGCTTGGCCCTGAAAACGAAGAATCGCAGCTAAGAGAAAGCGGGATACCTATGATTGCTCTTGCGCTTGTTCCGCAGCCGGGCTCTAATTATGTTGCCATCTCCAATGAATTTTATAAACGTTTTGAGCATATAAAAAAAGAGATGCCTCCTGATATTAAGCTTAATATCGCTCTTGACCAAACAAAATTCATAAAGCGTTCCATCTCTGAAGTAGAAGAAACTTTAATGATTTCTCTCGGGCTGGTGATACTTATTATATACTTGTTTTTCAGAGATTGGCTTATTGCATTTCGTCCGTTAATTGATATACCTGTTTCCCTTATAGGCGCTTTCTTTATAATGTATCTATGTGGCTTTACGGTGAACGTATTAACGCTGTTAGCCATTGTACTGGCAACGGGTCTTGTGGTAGATGACGGTATCGTGGTAACAGAAAATATATATAAGAGAATGGAAGGTGGCATGGAAAAATGGCAAGCCGCAAAAGAGGGATCTAAAGAGATTTACTTTGCAGTTATTGCCACTTCTATTACACTGGCGTTTGTATTCTTACCAATCATTTTTCTTGAAGGCTTCGTGGGCAGATTATTTCGTGAGTTTGGAATTGTTGTAGCAGGCGCCGTGCTTATTTCGGCTTTTGTATCATTGACTTTAACGCCTGTGCTAAATGTAAAGCTTAGCAAAAAAGATATACATAAACACTCCTGGTTTTACAATAAGACTGAACCGTTTTTCCGTGGTATGGAAAATGGTTATACCAATGCATTAAAAAGGTTTATGAAAGTGCGATGGATGGCGTTTATAATTATCGCTGCATGTGGGTTCATCATCTTTTTTATAGGCCAGCAGGTTCCGTCAGAACTAGC
>CAXSEB010000234.1:0-4145 GCA_964235805.1 uncultured Chitinophagaceae bacterium
ACCATTTCACATTTCAGGCTTTGCAAAAAAGCAATTTTGAAAAGTAAACATGTCTTTGTAGAAAAGCCGCTGGCCAACTCTATGGAAGAGGCAAAGGATTTGGTTAAACTTTCAAAAGAAGCTAACATAAAGCTTCAGGTTGGGCATGTAGAAAGATTTAACCCGGCCTTTTTAGCAGCAAAGGAATACCATTTAAGCCCGATGTTTATCGAAGTGCATCGGCTGGCGCAATTTAACCCAAGAGGAACTGATGTAAGCGTAATACTGGATCTTATGATTCATGATATTGATATTATCCTCAGCCTGGTAAAAAGTCCTGTAAAGTCAATATCTGCAAATGGCGTGAGTGTAATGAGCGATACGCCGGATATTGCTAACGTTAGAATGGAGTTTGATAACGGTTGTGTGGCAAATCTTACTTCATCAAGAATAAGTATGAAGAAAATGCGAAAGATGCGCTTGTTTCAAAAAGATTCTTACATAAGTATAGACTTTTTAGAAAAGAAAACTGAAATCATAAAGCTTAAATCTCCGCATGATAAAAACGTTTTTACGTTTGACATTGAAACCGCTAAAGGTAAAAAAAGTATTGCCATAGCTTCTCCGACCATACCTGAAGGCAATGCATTAAAAGCAGAATTAGAAAGCTTTAGAGATGCCATAGTTAATAACACTAATCCGTTAATCAGCGAAGTAGATGGTTATATGGCTATGGAAGTTGCGCACCAGATACTTGAGAAGATCGGTAGAAATAAAATTCTTTAATTGAGGTTACGATTACATACACGGTTGTATGCTGTTGCAGATTTTATCGCATCTGTGTTAAGTTCCTCATCTTTTTGTTTAATATACAAACATTACAATCATCAGGGATTTGGAACTACTGTTAACGTACTTTCAGGCGCTATAATACCTGCCGTATGTTGGGTGATCTTATGTCATTTATACGGCTCTTACAAAAATATTTATTACAAATCCCGGTTAACGGAATTATTCTCGACTATCATTTGCAGCCTGGCAGGTTGCCTTGTAATCTTTCTTTTGTTCCTTTTGAATAACACTACCCAAAGCTTTATAATTTCTTATAAGGAATTCCTTGTACTTTTTGGTCTTCAATGTTCTTTTATATACTTGTTTAGACTAATGATTTTAACTGTAGCTAAAAAGCAATTACAAACACAACAAGTTTGGTTTAATACTTTGATAATCGGTTCCAACGAAAAAGCTATAGATCTGTATAAATCAATTACAACAAACATAGAAAAAACCGGATACAGGTTAATCGGCTTTATCCAGGTAAATTCAAATAATTCCAACGGCTTAAGTAAGTATATCTCTGATTTTGGCAACCTGGATCTACTGGAAAAGATAATCGATGATAAGCAGATAGAAGAAGTGATTATTGCAATTGAAAAAAATGAAAGAGCAGACCTTGAAACAATCTTGCAAAAATTAAGCGAAAAACAAGTTAACGTAAAAATGATAGCAGATAAAGTTGATATATTAAGCGGTGCCGTTAGAACTACAAATGTTATGGGCGTTCCGCTGATAGAAATTCATACTGGCCTTTTAAACGCCTGGCAGCAAAATATAAAAAGGCTTATAGACGTTACAGTTGCTGCTTGGGGGCTAATCTTATTATCTCCCTTATTTGCTTTTGCTGCACTAAAAGTAAAATTTTCTTCACCTGGAAAAATAATTTATAAACAGCAGCGGTTAGGCTATAAAGGCAAGCTTTTTACCATTTATAAATTTCGCTCAATGTATATAGATGCCGAGAAAAATGGCCCATTACTAAGCAGCGCCAGCGATGTAAGAATAACCCGGTGGGGCAAGGTGATGAGGCGCTGGAGACTTGATGAGCTTCCGCAATTGTGGAATGTTTTAAGAGGAGAAATGAGCCTGGTGGGGCCACGTCCGGAAAGAGTATATTACTTTGATAAAATTGTTTATCAATACCCTGAATATAAATATTTGCTGAAAGTATTGCCAGGCTTAACAAGCTGGGGAATGGTAAAATTTGGCTACGCAGAAAACGTTGACCAAATGATTGCCCGAATGCAGTTCGATCTAATATATATAGAGAACATTTCTCTCTCATTAGATTTTAAAATAATGCTACATACGCTGAGAATTATTTTTTCAGGCCAAGGCAAATGATGGCTTACATGACATTAGCCAGTACACCTTTATTTATTATTTTTGATCAAACTATCTTAGTGAGTAAAATTGTTTTAATACTATTTTTGATTGCTGCACTAACGCAAGCAAAAAGCCAGGTAACTAACGATCATCAATACTTTCAGCAACAGGTAAATTATAAGATCAATGTAACTTTAAATGACAAGGATAATAGCCTGGATGGGTTTATAAATATTGATTATACAAACAATTCACAGGATACTTTATACTACATATGGTTTCATTTATGGCCAAACGCCTATAAGAATGACCGTACAGCATTTAGTGACCAGTTATTGGAAAATGGAAGAACTGATTTCTACTTTAGTGACAATGACAAAAGAGGTTACATAAACCGGTTAAATTTTAAAGTGAATGGATTAACCGCAAGGCTTGAGGATCATCCGCAATATGCAGACATTGCAAAATTAGTTTTACCGCAGATGCTAATGCCATCACAAAGGGTTAACATAACTTCTCCGTTTCATGTTAAGCTTCCCTTTAACTTTTCACGCGGAGGCTATGTCGATCATACATTCCAGGTTACCCAATGGTATCCGAAGCCTGCTGTTTACGACACAAAGGGTTGGCATCCTATTCCTTATTTAGACCAGGGAGAATTTTATAGCGAATTTGGAAACTTTGATGTGCAGATTACTATTTCCAAGGATTATGTTGTTGCAGCAACAGGTGACTTGCAAAATGAAGACGAAAAGAAGTGGCTGCTTGAAAGATCCAACCAAACTCTGGATGCATCTACAACAGAAAGAGCTAATCATCAAAGATTTAAGCCAGCAAAAAAAAATATAAAGACTTTTAAGAAGCCGATACCAAAACCCGTTAAAGGACGGCTGCCGGATCCGACAAGGTTTCCGCCTATATTTGATGACATTAGCGCACGCAACATTGAAACAAAAACACTACACTACATACAAAATAATGTACACGATTTTGCTTGGTTCGCTGATAAAAAATTTATAGCAAGATTTGACACTTTACAATTGCCTTCAGGCAGAGTTATAAATGCGCAATCATTCTTTACACCAAAAGGTTTTTATACATGGAAGAATAGTATTCAATTTATAAAAGATGCGGTACGAACCCGCAGTAAGTGGCTTGGAGAATACCCGTATAACGTTGTTACTGCACTGGAGGCCCAAATGGGTTTCAGCGGAGGTATGGAATATCCAACTATCACAAGCATTTCACCAACACCTGATGAAAAAGAACTTGACCTTGTAATTGAACATGAAGTAGGACACAACTGGAATTATGGGATTTTAGGAACCAACGAAAGAGACCATCCGTGGATGGATGAAGGCATGAACACTTATTTTGATAATCGTTATGTAGAAGAAAAATATTCCTGGAATTCTTTTGAAGAAGTTAAAAAGAATTCAACATTTATAAATAAACGGATTCCGCAGGATGAAACTAATTGGGCTTATCGTGTACTCTTGTCTTTAAAAAAAGACCAGCCAATTGAAATAACTTCACAAAAGTTCTCCGAAGTAAATTATAACCTGGTGGCTTATTACAAAACCGGGCAATGGATGAAGGCACTTGAAAGTTACATTGGCAAACAATTGTTTGACAGCTGCCTTCATACCTACTTTAACCGCTGGAAATTTAAACATCCTTACCCTGAAGATTTTAAACAAGTGATTGCAGATGTAAGCGGAAAAAATGTAGATTCTATCTTTTCGTCATTAAATATAAAAGGAGATCTTAATAAGCCTTTAAAAAGATCTATAAAGCCTTATCCAATGTTCAACTTTAGAGAAACTAATAAATATAATTATCTTTTTTTATCACCTGCTTTAGGTATCAATTACTACGATAAAATAATGATTGGCGGATTGATTCACAACTATACTTTACCTGCAAACCGTTTCCAGTTTTTTGCAGCGCCTATGTATGGAACACAAAGTAAAAAATTAACCGGCCTTGCCAGCGTAGCATAC
>CAXSEB010000235.1:0-4098 GCA_964235805.1 uncultured Chitinophagaceae bacterium
AAGAAAAGTATTATTTGAGCATAAGAACAAACAAGGTATGATTGAAGGTTATACAGATAATTACATCAGGATAACCGCAGCTCATAAACAAGAATGGGAAAACGAAATTGTTGAATGGATAATATAATGATACCGAGGAAGACTTCTAAATACAGGCGAATCATAATTTAATGTATGGATGAGATTGTAAAAAAACTTCATGAATATTATAAAGCATTCCTGCAATCGATACCAAGGATAGGCCTTGCCATACTAATAATTATAATTGGAATTATAGTAGCGGGCTGGCTTACCGGCATTTTTAAAAAGCGTGTAATAAGACACTCCCAAGATGCGTTGATGGGAGATTTTTTATCCAAAGCCGTCAGGCTAATATTGATTATTTGTATTTTATTGCTTGCTTTACATGCCGGTGGTTTAAGCGGCATTGCCGGCGCCATAATGGCCACAGCCGGAGCTTCTGCTGTAGTACTCGGCTTTGCTTTTAAGGATATCATAGAAAATTTTCTTGCAGGAATTATTCTCGCCTTTAACCGGCCTTTTAATATTAATGATACTGTGCAGATAGAAGCCATTTTTGGCAAAGTGTTTTCTATGGAATTCCGGTACACCAAAATTTTAACTTTCGATGGCCGGAGCGTTTATATTCCAAATGCTGATGTGCTTAAAAAGCCCGTTATAAATTTTACTGAAGGAGGTTATTACCGGAACGAATTCATAGTTGGCGTTTCTGTGTCGCATGATATTGAACAGGCGAAGCAAATTATTATGAATTGTATTAACAGTGATGACAAAGTTGTAAAGGATAGCCAGCATATTAACTTTGTTGTAGAAGATGATCTGGCCGGCGGCATTATAAATTTAAAAGCTATGTTTTGGGTAACTACTGATGATTTTCGAGTAGGCACATTACAGGTAAGAGGAAGAATAATACAAAAAGTAAAGAAGGCTCTTGAAAATGAAGCTATAGGTTTGCCTGCTAATGTTACTGAATTTAAACTGCATGGCAGCACTGCAATAAACCCGTTAAGTAATAAAGATGATTTGCCAAAATAAGTCCAGGTAACATCACTGTTCAGGTGTTCTATAAAACTCAATTCCAACTCTGTTTATATGTTCTTTGGTTCTGTTTGATAAATGATTAATTCGCTTTCTGCGCTCTTGGCTCACGTATCATTTTTTCCTTATCCTTTAACAAACTTTTGATAAGAATAATTGTTTAAATATTATCTATGATGCACCAAAAAACAGTTGCCAACCTAATCGATATTAAGGAGATTTACCTGGAGCCGGTAATCAGGGAATATGCCCGTGGCCGGGAAATTCTTGCTAAATACCCCGAAGCAAATATTATAGAAGTTCCTTCACACTGGAAGATACCTGAACTGCATGGAAACGCAGGTTCTATAGACGACTGGACAAAGATCAAACGTAATGTATTAATACTTGGTACAAAGAAATCCCTGACTGCAAGGCCAAACACACGCAGCTCAAACTTTGTAGCTCCATCGCAATCCAACGGATGTACAATGGCATGTTCGTATTGTTATGTACCACGCCGTAAAGGCTTTGCAAACCCGATCTCCATCTTTGTAAATATTGAACAGATATGCAATTACATTCGCCGGCATGCCGCTAAACAACCGCCAAAAATTGCTGACCATATAGATCCGCAATACTGGGTTTATGAAATCGGCGAAAACAGTGATTGCTCGGTTGATGCTGCCATCTGTAATAATGTAAAAGATATGATGGACTTATTTAAGGAGATCCCTAACGCCAAGTTAACCTTTGCCACCAAGTTTGTAAACCGGGAAATGCTTACTTATGATCCGCAGTTAAAAACGAGGCTTCGGTTTAGTCTTATGCCTCATAAAATGTCCAAGCTTGTGGATGTGCGTACTACGCCAATAAGCGACAGGATAGATGCCATAAACGATTTTGTTGATGCAGGTTATGAAGTGAACGTGAACTTTTCGCCGGTGATTTTTTATGAAGGTTGGATTGATGACTGGCATATATTATTAGATGAGATTAATGATAAGCTAAATGAGAAAAGCAAGCAGCAACTGGTTACAGAAATTATATTTCTTACCCATAATGAGCAGTTACACGAAGTAAACATGGGATGGCATCTCAGGGCAGAAGAAGTGTTGTGGAAACCGGATCTGCAGGAAGTTAAGTACAGCCAAACCGGTGGAAGAAATGTTCGGTATAAACGCGGGCTTAAAGGCGGACTTGTAGATACTTTAATAGATTTGGTTCACGATAAAATGCCTTATTGCCAGATCAGGTATGCTTTTTAATTACACTCTGTAAAATGTATGTTATAGAAGTGTAAGCAACGTTTATATTTTCCTCCTGCTAAACGGTGATTCCTGCATGCAGCCTTTGCCGGGATGAATCGTTGTATATAAATTCTTAAATAATCAAATGGGACACCTTTCTAAGTAAGATTCAGGTTCAAAACCTTATCTTTGCAAACTTCTAAAATTTATCTTATGAGATTGAAAGGCTTGGTTTGGTTCTTTGCTATTGCACTTATCCTTATTTCAATTTACCAGTTATCTTTTACATGGGTAGTTAACAGCCACGAAAGTAAGATGAAAGAAAAGGCTGAACGCATGGTAAAAATTGCTAACCCCGGGATAAAGGGCGATGCAAAGGATGACCTGGTAAAAATCAGATTGCAACACTTACTTGATAGTACAAAAGACGTAGAAATATATCCAATAACCGGAACTACTTATCAAAAATCAAAAGAAAAAGAACTTAATCTTGGTCTAGATCTGCAAGGTGGAATGAACGTTACTATGGAAGTTAGTTTGCAGGGATTGATAAGATCATTAAGCAATAACCCGAAAGATCCAACTTTATTAAATGCGTTAAGTGCTGCAGATAAGCTTAAAGTAAACAGCGATGCAGACTATATAACACTTTTTAGAGAAGCATTCAAACAACAAAATCCGCAATCAAATCTTGCATCGTTATTTGCCGGCGGAGGCAAAAGCATTAAGGTAACTGACAGTGATGATAAAGTAACCGATGCTATCAGAACTATTTCTAAAGGTGCCATTAACGAGTCTTATAAAATTCTGCTCAAGCGTATTGATAAGTTTGGCGTGGCTCAGCCTAATATTAATCTTGATGAAAATAAAGGTATAATCACCGTTGAACTTGCCGGGGTTAATGATCCTGACAGAGTTAGAAAATATTTGCAATCTTCTGCTAACCTTCAATTTTGGGAAGTGTATAATATCGGTGAAATCGGTAAAAATATTGAAGATGCTGATAAGGCTTTACAAGGTTATTTAAACGGCGTGTCTCCGGATAGCTTAAAAAATAAGACGGACACTGCCAAAGGCGTAATAGCAGCAAATGACAAACCGCTGATAAATACCATACGCTTTATCGGCCCGCAACAAGATAGAAATGGCAAACAGGTTTACAGTGCTCCCATTGCTAATCTTGAATTAAAGGATACCTCAAAAGCCAACCAATATTTAAACCTTGAAGTTGTTAAGAATAATTTTCCTGCAGATTTAAAGTTTTTATATGGCATTGAAGAAAAAGATACTAAAGGAAGAAAGTATATACCATTATATGCGGTTAAAACTATCCCTGGCAGTGATAAAGCAAAACTGGAAGGCGATGCCGTTGAAGATTCAAGGCAGGATTTTGATGAGAGAGGAAGGCCGGCGATAAAAATGCAAATGACCAGTTCGGGAACACGTACCTGGGCAAAGCTAACAACAGACAATGTAGGCAAACCAATAGCGATAGTATTAGACGATATTGTATATTCTGCTCCAAATGTAAATGGCCCGATAGAAGGTGGCAATTCTGAAATTTCAGGAAGCTTTACAGCGGAAGAAGCCCAGGATCTTGCCAACATATTAAAGTCAGGTAAACTTGATGCGCCGGCAAAGATTGTGCAGGAGCAGGTTGTAGGCCCTACACTTGGCAAAGAAGCAGTAAATGGCGGTGCAAAAGCATTCATCATTTCTTTCCTTGTCATTTTTGCGCTCATGCTTATTTACTATAATACAGCAGGATGGATTGCAAACATTGCATTGATATTAAACCTGCTTTTCACCA
>CAXSEB010000236.1:0-4093 GCA_964235805.1 uncultured Chitinophagaceae bacterium
GGATCTAAAACAAGATCATACTTACCGGGCTCTACAGATTTGGCCTGTAATTTTTGTGCTGCCTGCAACCCTCCGGCTTTTGCATCTTCCACCATATCGTACCTGTCTTTATATAAAGTAGTAACGCTTTTTATTTTATCCTGCGGCCGTGCATTCAAATATTCATAACCCATTCCTCTTGGAGCGCTTAATGCATTTCTTGTTTCAAACTTGCCGGTTTTAGCATCTATCTTAGTTATAAAAAATGTAGGCCATATACGGTGTATATCCTGGTCGATATAAGAGCCGTCAGTTGATGCGAAGTATTTTTGTTCATGTACAACAAACAAAAATGAGTTGATGTAATCAGCCCCGCTCTTCATTGCTTCAGCATTTACTGATAGCAAAAAATCTGCTTTCTCTTTTACGGGTACTTCAAATGAATTTTTCTCAATAGGCGCTTTCCACGAAACTTCTCCATAACCTTTTTGCGGCGCAAGCTGTACAGGTTCTGATAAAAGCCTGGAGTTTTCTTTGGCAATTTCCACAGCTAGTCCGGCGGCTTTGGCAATGTTATCTTTATCCATGTTATCAGTTGCTGAAAAACCCCAGCCACCGTTTGCTATCACACGAATTCCCATTCCATATGATTCTGTGCTAACGATATTCTCAACTTTGTTTTCACGGGTTGTAACATACTGGTTCAGGTAACGCCCTATACGTACATCTGTGTAAGTTGCTCCTTTTGATCTTGCAGCATTTAAGGCAATATCCGCCAGTTGCTTTTTTAAGGAAGTGTCTGCAGGGCTCCAGGCTTTATCGAGCGGAACTGCATTACCAATAATGGGAATGTTGGATAGAAAGGTTGAGCCCAAACCCATACCTGTAATGGAAATGAAATCTCTTCTTTTCAAAATAATTAATTTATGCTTAAGGAAAGTACTAAAGTAAGAAAATCCGATTCATGAAAATATGAATTTTTTATACGGTTTAAAAAGCAGATAAAAATCAATAATGAGGTGCAGGAACCAGGCTCACTTGTGAGAGATTGTTCTTTAAATGAAATTTCTTCTCTCTTAGTATCTTTGCAGGCTTTTAATTTATTTTGTTCACCAGCATTCGTTCCATGATCATCTTCGTTGTGTCACTCACTTCAACTGTATTTCTTTACTCATCAAACAATGCAATTAACAGCATTATAATTTAACGTTCAATGTATAGAACTCATACCTGCGGCGAATTACGCATTTCAGACATCAACAAAGAAGTCACTCTTGCCGGTTGGGTACAAACCATCAGGAAGTTTGGCAGCATTACCTTTATTGATCTTCGGGATCGTTACGGAGTAACCCAGTTACTATTTAATGAATCTTTAAATAGCAAACTAGATAGTGATCCGCCAGGGCGTGAATTTGTTCTGCAGGTAAAAGGTAAAGTACATGAGCGCAGCAATAAAAACCTGAACATCGCAACTGGCGAAATTGAAATTGTTGTAAAAGAATTTACTACTTTAAATAAATCTGCTATACCGCCATTTACTATACAGGATGATACCGATGGCGGAGATGACCTTCGTATGAAATTTCGTTTTCTTGACCTTAGAAGAAATGTAGTTAAACGCAATCTTGAATTGCGTTATGCAGTTGGTCGAGCAGCAAGAAATTATCTTCATCAAAATAATTTTATTGATATAGAAACGCCTTTTCTTATCAGGTCAACACCGGAAGGCGCAAGAGATTTTGTAGTGCCCAGCCGGATGAATGCAGGCGAGTTTTACGCCTTACCTCAATCGCCTCAAACTTTTAAGCAGTTACTTATGATTAGCGGGTACGACCGTTACTATCAGATTGTAAAATGTTTTCGCGATGAGGATCTTAGAGCAGACCGGCAGCCGGAATTTACGCAGATAGATTGCGAAATGGCTTTTGTAGAACAGGAAGATATTCTGCAAACATTTGTAGGCATGGTAAAATACATTTTTAAAGAAGTAAAAGGTATTAATTACGATGAGCCGGTACCACGAGTAACATGGGAAGATGCGATGTGGATGTATGGTAATGATAAGCCTGATATAAGATTTGACATGAAGCTTACAAATCTTAAATTCCCGCCTACAGCGTTTCCTGACAAGGCAACAGAGCTTAGTAAATCTCCATTAGCAGGTGAAAGTGGCTTTAAAGTATTTGATGATGCTGAAACGGTTCTTGCCATTGCAGTGCCCGGCTGCAGCGATTATACAAGAAAACAAACTGATGAACTGATTGAATGGGTAAAGCGACCGCAAATAGGAATGGGCGGCCTTGCCTTTTTAAAGTACAACACCGACGGAACCATAAAAAGCAGTTTTGATAAATTTTTTAATGAAGAACGATTAAAAAACCTTGCTGCTGATAGCAATGCAAAACCCGGAGATCTTCTTTTGATTTTGGCCGGTAAAGAAGACCGTACAAGAAAAGCAATTAGCAGCTTGCGTTTATACTTGGGCGAAAGGTTAGGCTTGCGTAAAGCGGAAGAATTTAAGTTGTTATGGGTAACAGATTTTCCGTTGTTTGAGTATGATGAAGAGGGAAACCGTTGGGTGGCACGTCATCACCCATTTACATCACCAAAGCCGGCGCAGATTGAAACGATGATTAACAATGATCCTTTAATACATGATGCCGCCAAATATCTGGATCATCCATATGCAAACATAAAAGCAAATGCTTATGACATGGTTTTAAACGGCAAT
Source organism: uncultured Chitinophagaceae bacterium (assembly GCA_964235805.1). Lineage (GTDB taxonomy): Bacteria > Bacteroidota > Bacteroidia > Chitinophagales > Chitinophagaceae > Ginsengibacter. The sequence goes on from CAXSEB010000236.1 coordinate 2,711, forward strand.
GAGATTGGCGGCGGTTCTATAAGGATTTTTCAAAGAGACCTGCAGGAAAAGATGTTTACTGCTTTAGGAATGAGTAAAGAAGAATCACAACACAAGTTCGGCTTTTTGTTAGGTGCATTTGAATATGGCGCTCCTCCGCATGGCGGTATTGCATTTGGCTTTGATAGGCTTTGTGCTCTTCTTGGTGGCAGCGAAAGCATAAGAGATTTTATTGCGTTTCCAAAAAATAATAGTGGCCGCGATGTGATGATTGATGCACCATCAACAATCGATGATAAGCAATTTGACGAACTGCAGATAAAGCTGGATTTAAAATAATATCTATTTTAAGTATCTTGTAAAATCTCTCTTAGGTACAGATTTTTATCATTTTTCAAAATAAGGTTCGCCTGTTGAAAATTCTTTTTTTATTCCTTGTGTGTTCGTTTTGCTTGTTTGATAATACAGGTGCACAGGATAATTTGTATACCCGTTATACTACGAAAGCTAGTCGTAGTGCGCTATACCATAACCTGGTAGAAAACTCAATCAACAAAAATCTGCTTAAGCCACTTAGCGATTCTACAGAAGAGGATTGGGAAGAAGCATTTGGTGCATTGGAAATACTGCGTTTCAATAATAGCTGGGTTGATAGTCGTATAAAGTATGCATTCAAGTCTATACAAACCAGGACGGCAGATTTTCAAAGAGCTTTACTGGAGCTGGCGTACACTAATTATCCACGCAATTATGTCACACAAATAGATTCTCTTTTAAAATATACCAACAATGCGAAGATATTTGCGATGTGTGCTGAATATATGTTGTTACGAAAGCCTAATAGTATCAAATTGGATGATCTCGAAGAAACAACGATCAAAAAGTTCGCTTTTGTACCTGATGATCCGATCATTGCCATGTTGACTGATCATATAAATGGCCTAAAGTTTACTTCATCATCTATACTTAAAGAAGATGTTTTGAATGAGATATTAAGCAAAGATTTTTTACCCGGACAAATTGTAATGTATAGCCTGCAACGGAAGAATAGGGATTTTCCGGGACTTGTTGTTATAAGAACCAAAGAAGGTAAATATGTTAGAGAAGATTCTTCAGGTAAAGTTTTTAATGTTCCACAACTTGCCCGCAGCATTACCAATCTCCCCGGATATTTAACCAATGGCAATACGCCGGAAGGAATTTATAAAATGCATGGCTTTAATGTATCCAAAAGTAATTTCATTGGGCCAAGCCCTAATATTCAATTATCACTTCCTGTTGAAATAAGTCCTCAACAATTTTTAAATGACAGCACTATACAAGACAGTACGTGGAATATAGAACAATACAGCAGCCTGTTACCCCCACATCTAAAAGAATACCTGCCTTTTTATAAAAGCTTTT
>CAXSEB010000237.1:0-563 GCA_964235805.1 uncultured Chitinophagaceae bacterium
GTTTGCCAGTCCATAGGACGTATCGTTCTTAAATCAATTACTTCAGCACTTATACTTTCTTTCTGTAATTCATCAGCAGCGCTCAATGCTATCTTCATCATTTTATTAAAAGATACTATAGTAACATCTTTGCCTTCCCGTGCAACTCTTGCTTTGCCGATTGGTATCAAATATTCTTCTTTTGGCACCTCGCCTTTTTCACCATACATGACTTCACTCTCCATAAAGATTACCGGATCATCATCACGAATAGCGCTTTTAAGTAAACCTTTGGCATCATAAGGGTTACTTACAGAAATAACTTTTAACCCTGGAATATTTGCATACATAGATTCATAGGCTGTAGAATGTTGTGCACCAAGCTGACCTGCACTTCCGTTCGGGCCTCTAAAAACTATAGGACATCCAACTTGTCCGCCGCTCATTGCCAGCATTTTAGAAGCAGTATTTAAAATTTGATCTAAAGCAAGATTTGCGAAATTCCACGTCATGTATTCAACTATTGGGCGAAGACCATTTTGTGCAGCGCCAACTGCAATACCGGTAAAACCAAGCTCCGCAAT
>CAXSEB010000237.1:573-4091 GCA_964235805.1 uncultured Chitinophagaceae bacterium
AGGTGTATCAATCACTCTTTTTGCACCAAACTCTTCTAACATTCCCTGGCTCACTTTGTATGCTCCATTATATTCTGCAACCTCCTCTCCCATTAAAAAAACCTTTTCATCACGCCTCATTTCTTCGTTGATAGCTTCACGCAAGGCTTCTCTAAATGCAATTTGTCTCATGTATAATTTTTGAGTGGCAAAAATATTGGTAAACGTGCAAATGAGCAAAACTCATTATAACATTTAAGGATGATTACCTTGTTACTTCGGCCAACTTTTCCGCCAGCTTTTTCCCGAAAATATTCTTAGCTATAATCTAACCTTCCTTATCCAAAAGTAAATTTGAAGGAATAGCTTTGATGCCATAAATATCTGAGGTGGCATTTTTCCATCCCTGGAGATCTGAAACCTGGTTCCAGGTAAGACTGTCATCTTTAATAGCCTTTTCCCATTTCTCTTTCTTTACATCATACGAAACGGCAAACACGTCAAAGCCTTTGTTATTATATTCATTATATAATTTGACAATGTTAGGATTTTCTCTTCTGCAAGGCGGACACCAGCTTGCCCAAAAATCTACTAATACATACTTTCCTTTTAATGAAGAAAGACTTAACGGCGTTCCCTGCGGAGTGTTTTGTTTTATATCAGGTGCTAAATTTCCAACCGCAACAGTTCTATAAACATCTATCAGTTTCTTTATATCATTTCCGGTGCCTGAATTTTTAATACCGTTACTAAGCAAATTATAAAGAGGTTCAACTTCATCAGCTTCAGCATAATAACCATAATTTTCAGATATCGCCATTGCGCTTCTTAAAGAATTAGGATGCTCTTTTACAAAGGCGGCAACAATTTTTCGTTTTGCGCTCAATACATCAAAATCAACCTCATCAAGACTGTCGAGTACAGATTTGTTCTTAATATTAGAAGCTTCATCATATAATTTTGAATTTATATCTTCCCATTTTGTAACGTCCTGCATTTGCTGCTTAAGTAATTTATCATCATCGTTTAATGGAGAATTACTAACAATAACATCTTTAATTGATGAACCTTTTCCAGTTATTATAATGTTGCCTGGTTCTATGTAAAACTTAACATAGTCCTGTTCTTTATCTTTTAAAGTAAGATAGGCGAACGTTGGTTTTTGTATGAAGCCGTTAAGCGTAAATGTTCCGTTTATAATTTTAGCAGTGAGTTTTTGTTCGTTGTCTCCATAAATATTTACCAGGATTGTTCCTGACTTTACCTGATCAAGTTTACCGGTTATAGTATAAGCCGAATCAGCACCTTTTGATAAGAGGCATGAAATAACGAATGCGAGTAAACCAATACATTTCTTCATAAAAGTAATTTAATAACAAGGATGTCTGAATGATAATTCCATATTGATGTTATAATATCAATCTATAAAATCGGTTCAGGCTTTTTCGATAACCATTGCGCTTGCGCCGCCGCCACCATTGCAAACCGCCGCAGCACCTATTTTTCCGTTATTCTGATTAAGTACATTTATTAAAGTAACCAATATTCTTGCTCCACTGCAACCTAACGGATGGCCAAGGGAAACAGCACCTCCATTTACATTTACTTTGGCCGGATCAAGTTGCATTTTGCGGGTGTTGACGATTCCTACAACACTGAATGCTTCGTTAAGCTCGATGAAATCTATTTGATTCATTGTTAACCCGGCTTTACTTACTGCCTTTGGCAAAGCAAGCGATGGCGTAGTTGTGAACCACTCAGGCGCTTGTTCTGCATCGGCATAACTTAATATTTTTGCAACAGGTTTTAAACCAAGTTCATCTGCCTTTTCCTTGCTCATTAACACCAAGGCGGCGGCTCCATCGTTTATAGTGCTGGCGTTGGCTGCAGTTACCGAACCATCTTTTTGAAACGGAGATTTCAATTCAGGTATCTTATCAAATCTCACATTCCATGGCTCCTCATCTTTCGAAACAATTAAAGGCTCACCTTTTCTTTGTGGTATCTCTACTTTGACTATTTCTTCTTCAAACTTCCCGTTAGTATAAGCTAGTTGGCTTCTCTTATAACTTTCGATGGCGAAATTATCCTGTTCGCCGCGGCTTATATTACATTCCTGTGCGCATAACTCGGCTGCATTGCCCATTGCATAATTTTTGTAAACATCAGTCAGGCCATCTTTAGCAATTCCATCAACCAACTGCGCATCACCATATTTGTTTCCCCAGCGCATGGATTGTGAATAGAACGGAGCCTGGCTCATATTTTCCATACCTCCTGCCACAACAATATCACTGTCACCTAACAAAATATTTTGAGCAGCGATCATTACCGCCTTCATTCCGCTGGCACAAACTTTATTAATAGTGGTACATACAACATTATTATTTAAGCCTGCATAAATTGCTGCCTGCCTTGCAGGAGCCTGGCCTAGGTTTGCCTGTAATACGCAACCCATTATCACTTCATTGACATCTGCAGGTGCAAGGCCAGCTTTTTCGATGGCACCTTTAATTGCGATTGCACCAAGCTTTGTGGCAGAAATATCTTTTAAAGCGCCGCCAAAACTTCCTATTGGTGTTCTTACTGCTGATATTATATAGACTTCTTTTTTCATAAATTTAAAGCGCAAAGATACAAAGGTGTTAATTATTTAAGTAGTTAGCTTTGTTACAACGGTATTAATGCTTGCGCTTAATAATTAGCTTTATTTTTTGATGAACAAAAGATATATTCAATAATTATTAAAGAGTGAGCAGTTTGAAAATATTCTATAGACAAATTTTTCAAGGAGACCTTTTAATTACAACACCAATAATTTTCATTACTGAATGATTTCTCCCACAACCATACAACAAATATTAAGCAGGATAGATATTGTTGAGATCATCAGTACGTATATTAAACTTAAGAAGCGTGGCGCCAATTACCTTGGGCTTTGCCCTTTTCACAATGAAAAAACACCCTCTTTTACAGTATCTCCATCTAAGGAAATATACAAATGTTTTGGTTGTGGACGAAGTGGCAATACTGTAAGTTTTTTGATGGAACATGAAAAGTTCAGCTATGTGGAAGCATTGCGCTGGCTGGCTGCAAAGTATAATGTTGAAATAGAAGAAGCGGCACTTAGCCCGCAAGTGAAGTTGCAGCACCAGGTCTCCGATAGCCTTTATATCATTAACGAATTTGCTCAAAAGTTTTTTACAGATGCGTTATTTAATACAGAAGAAGGTAATGATATCGGTCTTAGTTATTTAAAACAGAGAGGTTATAGAGAAGATATCATTCGCCGATTCCAGCTCGGTTTTAATCCTGAAGCAAAGGATAGTTTTGCCAGGGCAGCAATTGAATCGCAATACCAGGTAGCGCTTCTGCAAAAAAGCGGGCTTGTAACATTAAGAGATGAAAAGCCTGTAGATAATTACCGTGGACGCATCATTTTTCCCATACACAATCAAAGCGGAAAAGTTGCAGGCTTTGGTGCAAGGCTGATAAAAAGTAATGACAAAGCACCTAAATACATAAACACTCCGGAGAAC
>CAXSEB010000238.1:0-4091 GCA_964235805.1 uncultured Chitinophagaceae bacterium
AAACGCTTTACTGAAGAGCATGAAGTGTGCGAAGTGCTGAAAACCTTTATTAGCATTGACGTTATTTCTGATAACACGCAATATCAGAACGGAACGATGTCAATTCCTTCATTAGGTTATTTGTTAAAGGGTAAAAGGAAAAATAGCTTTAAGATGATACCTAATACCAGGATATTGTTTTCTCCAAAACGAAAAATTCTGCAGAATTTCTATTCAACAACTGAATAAATATTACTAGAAATACAAGGAAGAACTCGGCTTCCCTTTAAGCTCGAATGTGTCGTTGTGTAAATATTAAGGCGGTGTAACCGTTACCCTGGCTTTCTAGTGTATGCATATATCACATAACCCCAAGGCTCAATCGCCCAGGCCTTATTTGAAAGTGGCTCTCTTGTTCCTGCAAATACGTTTATTGGGTTGCCGAATAAAGTTCTGTCTTGTACTTTTATTGTTTGTTCTTTGCCGGAAAAATTAAGAATAACAAACACTTTATCTCCTTCCTTGTACCTCACATAAGCGTAGATGGCACTACTGTCTCCGGCATTTACTTTTTTAAATGAAGCGTCAGGAGAAAGCGCTGTATTTATTTTACGAAGATTGAGCAATGTTTTATAAAAAGGTGCTCTTTTAAATTTGCTAAAAGCTATAGGATCTTTTTCAAAAAACTCAAGTGCTTTAAGTACAGGCTCCTCCTGTCCGCTATAAATTAATGGAACACCTTTTACCATCGTTTGGCTAAATACCGCAAACGGCGCATGAGCAGCCCCGGGAAAAGTTCCAAAATCCGATTTGTTCCAGCTATTCTCATCGTGGTTGCTGGTAAAATAAAGTTGTAAGGCATTTGAAGGATAAGCAGTATCTATCTCATTTCTTATACTATCCAATGCAAATGCAGGCCGCTCGCCTCTAGCAACCAGCTTCATCATATTAAACATGCGCCATGGGTAAACAGCGTCAAAGCCACTTCTGGGCAAATAAGATTTATCGCCTTCTGCAAGCATGAAAATGTTCTTCATCTTTCTTAATTGCCCGATGCATTTATTCCAAAACGGGCCAGGCACATTCCAGGCTACATCGCATCTAAATCCGTCTATGTCTGTATTTATTATCCAGTATTTCATAGCTGCAATCATACTATCCTGCATCTCTATGTTATCGTAATTTAACTGGCGGGTGTCAGACCAGTCGAACGGAACAGCCGCCTTGCCGGTACTATCTTTTACAAAAAAATCGGGATGCTCAGTAAGCCAGCGATTATCTGCGCCTGTATGGTTAGGCACCCAGTCAATTATCACTTTCATCCCCATGTTATGTATACTTTTTACCAACTGCTTCCAATCATGTAATGTTCCAAACTCGGGGTTTATTGCTGTATAATCAGAAACTGCATAGTAACTGCCTAAAGTTCCTTTTCTATCAACCTTACTTATCGGGTTTAAAGGCATAAACCACAAGGTTTGTACACCCATTTGCTTTAATCGGTTAAGATGTTTTGAAAATGCATTGAGGGTTCCTGCAGGAGTATATTGGCGCACATTCACTTCATAAATATTCCCTTGCATTATCCAGGCAGGGTGACCATTTACGTAAATGCCAGTTGTTGTTTTTTTTGCCTGACAATAGACTGCATGAAGAATAAATACTTGAATGAGTAAGAGGCATAATCCTTTTTTCATTACGATAGGTTTATATGCTAAAAGTAATATTAAAATCAGTTTTATAAGTGATGATATACTTTTAACATGTGTTTAGGCAACGCAGCTAAAATTATTTCAACTTGATATTTTTGTAACGGGCAAATCTTTAAGTAATAAATAGTGCAGATTTGTAAATTAATAGGGCTATGAATCATACAAAATTAAATCCTTTCTCAAGGCAAAATAATGACACAGGATTCGGTAATAAAAGCGCATACACCGGCGGAAGATTCATTAATAAAGATGGTACTTATAACCTGGTAAAAGAAGGGATGCCGCTTTGGAAGAGGTTTAGTATTTTTCATGATATGCTTAACCTGCCAGGATGGAAATTTGTGCTGGTAGTTTTACTATTTTATGCTGCAATCAATCTTATATTCTCATGTATTTACTTTTTAATTGGGCCGTCTCAGCTAAATGGGCTACCAAATGCCAGTAACTGGAAGATCTTTAGGGAGATATTTTATTTTAGTACTCAGACCTTCACAACCGTTGGCTATGGTCATGTATATCCAACAGGTGATGCAGCAAATGTTGTTTCAAGCATCGAATCGTTAACCGGCTTTTCATCACTTGCAGTTGCTACGGGTTTAATCTATGGAAGATTTTCAAAGCCAAAAAGCTATCTTATATTTAGCGACCATGCCCTGGTTGGCCCCTTCAAAGAAGGCATGGGACTTATGTTTCGCTTTGCAGCATTTAAAGATAAGCATGCATTAACTGAGCTGGAAGTTATGGTAAACGTTGGTTTGCGGGTACTGGAAAATGAGAAGCCTGTATATAAATATTTTACTTTAAACCTTGAAAGAAGCCGTGTAGAATCGATGCCGCTGGCATGGACGGTTGTTCATCCTATTGATGAGACGAGCCCTTTTAACGGCTTTACAGAAACTGATATGGAAACCGGCGACGTAGAATTATATGTGATGTTAAGAGGCTTTGATGAAGTGTTTTCTGCCTATGTGCAGCAGCGCACCTCTTATACGTTTAACGAGATACTTTTTAATAGAAAATTTGTTCCAATGTATCGTGAAAGCGAAGATGGAAGAACTACTATTTTAGAGCTGCATAAGTTAAATTCTCATAATCAAATTTAGAGTCGCTTTCATCTCCTTAGAATGTCAAATTACCACCTCTTCTTTGAGTTGCTTTTTTGAACCTTTGAGTACACTAAAAATAAAAATTATGTCACAGGAAATTTGGATCAATCTTCCGGTAAAAGATGTAAACAAATCAAGAGAATTTTTCAGAAGCATTGGGTTTAATATAAATCCAAATCATAACACCCCTCAGATGGCAGCTATTTCAGCAGGCGCAGGAAAAGCTATGGTCATGCTCTTTCCTGAAGCAACTTTTGAGAGCTTTAATCAAAGCAAGATCAGTGACACACAACAAGGAAATGAAGCGCTGTTTTCTTTTGGTGCAGATTCAAAAGAAGAAGTTGATGAAACAGCCAAAAAGGTAGAGGCTGCAGGTGGAAATGTTTTTGCAAAACCAAGCGAAAGAGATGGCTGGATGTATGGCTTTGCATTTATCGATTTAGATGGCCATAAATGGAATATGCTTTACATGGATATGAGTAAAATGCCTAAGTAATTTTTAAGTTGTCGGATCTTTTAATACTGCTTCGCAATTCATGAAGAAATTTAGGGTATTAAGGTTTACCAAATAGGCACACAGGATCATAGAAAAGATAGGATCTATGTGTGCCAATGTTTCTTTTGTTCTTATGCGGTAAGCTAAACATCCTCACACAAAGCTAAAGCCTTGCCTGGAGTGACTTTTATGCTTCAGCAATCATAGAAGACTGATATTAATTGCAATGTCACAATCCAATAATTAGTTACTTTAACAATCTGCTTATACTCACTTACTCCTCCTGATTCAGATTCGCCAACTTTTTATTTCCCTCATAGTTTCCTATCTTAATCATTATAGATCATTTAACAGATTTCTGTTATTGCAGATTTGTGCATACCAAAATTTATACATTGCTTTATGCTGTCAATTAACAACTCTCTCTCTAAAAACAATTCTCATTTTATGGACCCCGATGGTGATTATTGCCTGAAAAAGTTCAGTGTAACTTTTTTTATGGCCATGCTGTGTACAACAGTAATTCTATTCTCATGCAGTAAAGAAAAAAAATGGAAAGATGTTGACCCGGCATACAGCAAGTACATTGATGCATACACTTCCGGTATCATTTCAAAAACTTCTTCTCTAAAAATTCAACTGGCCACAGATGCTTCCACAACACATCCTGTTGGCGAAGCGGTTGGTGAAAATTTGTTTGAATTTTCTCCCAATGTAAAAGGTAAAGCCGTTTGGCTCGATGCCCGTACCATTGAATTTAAACCAGAGAAAAATCTTGATCCGGATAAATTATATACG
>CAXSEB010000239.1:0-4022 GCA_964235805.1 uncultured Chitinophagaceae bacterium
AAAGTAACTATCATTACATGTTACGGCGATATTGACCTCCAACCTCATAAAGTGCATGAGTTATTTGCCCGAGACTACAATATTTAACCGTTTCCATAAGCTCTTCAAATAAATTTCCATTGTTAATAGCAATTTGCTGCAAGCGTTTAAGCATACCTGCACTTTCATTTTTATGCAATTGCTTAAAAAGATTAAGCGATGAGATCTGGTAATCTTTTTCTTCAGTTGTACTTCTTATAATGTGTGTTGGTAATATTGTAGGTGAACCGTTCTTATTTAAAAAAGTATTAACCCCTACAATCGGGATTTCACCTGTGTGTTTTAAGGTTTCATAATGCATACTTTCTTCCTGGATTTTATTGCGCTGATACATCCGCTCCATGGCACCAAGCACGCCACCTCTTTCTGATATACGATCAAATTCTTTCATAACAGCTTCTTCAACAAGGTCAGTAAGTTCTTCTATTAGAAAACTTCCCTGGTTGGGATTTTCATTTTTTGCCGTACCAAGTTCGCGGTTGATAATTAATTGTATAGCCATAGCCCGCCGCACACTTTCTTCTGTTGGCGTAGTTATCGCTTCGTCATATGCATTTGTGTGAAGGCTGTTGCAATTATCATAAATAGCATACAGCGCTTGTAGTGTTGTGCGTATATCGTTAAAATCAATTTCCTGCGCATGCAGGCTGCGGCCACTTGTTTGTATGTGATATTTAAGCATTTGGCTGCGGCTGTTGCCTTTGTAAATAGTTTTAATTGCTTTAGCCCAAATCCTTCTGGCAACTCTTCCAATAACACTGTACTCGGGATCCATACCATTGCTAAAAAAGAATGATAGGTTTGGTGCAAAATCATCGATCTTCATCCCGCGGCTTAAGTAATATTCCACATAAGTAAATCCATTTGATAATGTAAAAGCCAGTTGTGTTATAGGGTTTGCACCGGCTTCTGCAATATGATAGCCGCTTATAGAAACAGAATAAAAATTGCGGACGTTATTATCAATAAAATATTGCTGTACATCTCCCATTAACTTTAAGGCAAACTCAGTGGAAAATATACAGGTGTTTTGTGCCTGGTCTTCTTTCAAAATGTCGGCCTGCACTGTACCGCGAACGTTTGCCAGTGCTTTGGCTTTTATTTCTTCATACACTTTACCTGGCAAAACATCTCTTCCTGATAAACCCAACAACCTTAAACCCAGACCATCGTTACCTGCCGGAAGCGAACTTTCCTGTAGTCCGGCTACGTTAAGGGATACTTTTTCGCTGTTGGTTTCAAGATATTTTGGAAGAGTATTTATATCATAGTTTGACCCGATTGTTTGGTTAATGGTTTCCTGCAGATTATTTGCAAGGATATATTTTTCACATTGCTGGTCTATTGCTGCATTTAAAAAGAAAGCAAGCAGCATTGGCGCAGGCCCATTGATGGTCATGCTTACAGAAGTTTTTGGATCACACAGATCGAAACCGCTATAAAGTTTTTTTGCATCATCAACCGTTGCAATACTTACACCACTGTTACCTACTTTTCCATAAATATCTGGTCGTGAATCAGGATCTTCGCCATATAAAGTAACACTGTCAAAAGCAGTGCTGAGGCGCTTTGCAGGCTGTCCTATACTTACATAGTGAAACCGCCGGTTTGTTCTTTCGGGGCCGCCTTCACCTGCGAACATTCTTGTCGGGTCTTCTTCCTGCCGCTTTAATGGGAACACGCCTGCAGTATAAGGAAATTGCCCTGGAAAATTTTCCTGAAGGCGCCAGTGTAAAATATCTCCCCAATCTTTAAAACGAGGTACTGCTATTTTCGGAATTTTAGTGTTTGATAATGACGTAGAATAAAGAGGAAGGCGAATAATGTTCTCTCTTACATGGTATTCAAAAAAATCATTTTGGTAAGATGCTTTTAATGTTTCCCACTCATTTAAGAGCTTTTTATTTTCCGGGGTGAGTTCCTGTTCAAGCTGAGCCTTTAAATTTTCAAGTTGTTGTTTTAACAATGTGTTGTTTTCCTGAGTTACCAATTGCAGCGATCCATTTAACTGGTACAATTTTGAAGCAATATCACTTTGCTCATGAGCCATTCTATTGTATCTTATAATTACTTCTCTTATCTCAGCGAGGTAACGAATGCGGTTTGCAGGTATAATATATTCTGTGGTACCTTCTGTGATTGCAGACGTTTGCAGAGATCCAAAATTTGCATTTGTTTTTTTGTATAATGTATCTATTAATTTAGAAAAAAGCTCGTTGCAACCTTCATCATTAAACTTTGAAGCGATTGTTCCGATAACGGGAAGATCTTCATTCTTTGCCTGCCACAAATTATGATTGCGTTTATATTGCTTTTGAACATCATGATATGCATCTTTAGCGCCGGCTTTATCAAACTTGTTTATGCAAACAATATCAGCATAATCAAGCATATTTATTTTTTCAAGCTGCGATGCAGCACCATATTCCGGCGTCATAACGTACATACTTACATCACAATAATCTAAAATAGATGCGTCGCTTTGACCAACGCCCGAACTCTCTAAAATTATAAGGTCGTAGGCTGAATCTTTACAAATGTCAATCGCTTCCTTTACATGATTGCTAAGGGCTGTGTCACTTTCCCGGGTTGCCAGGCTTCGCATATATGCTCTCGGGTGATGAATTGAATTCATTCGAATTCTGTCTCCTAATAAGGCTCCGCCAGACTTTTTCTTTGACGGATCAACAGAAATTACAGCAATAGTTTTATCAGCGTAAGCATTTAAAAACCTTCTTACAATTTCATCAGTAATAGAAGATTTACCTGCACCGCCAGTTCCTGTAATGCCGAGAATTGGTCCGCCACCTGCATCTCCATTATATAACTGCTTATATGGCTGGCCATTTTCAGCTAAGGTAATTGCCTTTGCAATTTTTTTTATGTCTCTCCCTTCGCCCAAAGCGTAGTTAGCATGTCCATTTGTTTGGCCTTGTACATTAGCAAACTCTCCTGCCTCGGGAGATGCCTGGAGGGAGCTGCATTTTGCAATTACATCTTCAATCATTCCTTCAAGGCCCATATGTCTTCCATCGTCGGGAGAATAAATTCTTGTAATGCCGTATTTATGCAATTCGTCAATTTCTACCGGTAAAATAGTACCGCCGCCGCCGCCAAAAATCTTTATATGCCCGAAACCATTATTATCAAGCATATCCTTCATGTACTTAAAAAATTCTACGTGCCCTCCCTGGTAACTGGTAATTGCAATACCCTGAACGTCTTCTTCTATGGCGCATTCAACAATTTCTGCAACACTGCGGTTATGCCCAAGATGAATAATTTCTGCACCCTTACTTTGCAGTATGCGGCGCATAATGTTAATAGCCGCATCGTGGCCGTCGAACAGTGAAGCAGCGGTAACAATTCTTACTTTATGATTAGCGGTTATAAGCATTTATGAAGTAACTTATGGTATTCAGCAAGCTTTATTATCAACAAAAGTAAATATAAAGGGAGAACAATAATAACAGCAAATGCTTAGGCCGGAACAGCTTAGATTACTGCATCTAATTATTTTCCTTCCATTTTAAAAGTTAATTCTGCAAACTCTTTCACACTAAAGGTTTCAGCTCTTCTTTCAAATATTGGATCTTGTATAAATTCTTCCTTAAATAAACTTCTTACTGCGTTACGCATAGTTTTACGCCTTTGGTTAAATGCGGTTTTCACAAGTATTTTGAAAGCCCTTTCACTTTTTACAGGAAGCTTATCTTTTACTGCAACCAATCTTATAACGCCACTTTTTACTTTTGGCTGGGGAGTAAAACATTCATTGCCTACATCAAACAAGTATTCTATATCATAATAATATTGCATTAACACGCTTAAAACTCCATATACCTTACTGCCTTCTTTAGATGCGGCTCTTTCCGCAACTTCTTTTTGAAACATTCCGATAACACATGGCACATAATCTTCCCATTCCAAAATTTTAAAAAGAATTTGAGTAGAAATATTGTAAGGAAAATTTCCAATTACAG
>CAXSEB010000240.1:0-3999 GCA_964235805.1 uncultured Chitinophagaceae bacterium
TTTTCAATACCTTTATATAAAGAGGTTCGGGTTACTGCCATTAGTTGTTTGGCTTCGTCACTTATACTGCCTAACGCAAATGTATAAGCACTGTCTCCATGATATCCATTTTTATATGCACCTACATCAACAGAAACAATGTCGCCATCTTTTAAAACTTCCTTTGTAGGAAAGCCGTGCACAACTGCGTCATTCACAGATATACAGCAGGTATAAGGAAAATCCCGATAATTTTTGAAAGAAGGAATTGCACCATTGTCCCTTATGAACTGTTCAGCAGTAGTATCAAGCTGCATAGTTGTTATACCAGGTTTAACCATTTTGGCAAGTTCTGCAATTGTGTCGCTAACCAACAAGCAGCTTTGCCTTATTTGCTCTACTTCAATTTGGGATTTATATGTTATCATTATAGTTTGACCTTGCTTACTTCTTTTTTTTAAACAAGGTAATAATTATTAAAGGTATGAAACAAAAACGCCCAGATTTACTGAGCGGTGATTGCATTTATTTTATGATTCTAAATTAATTTCAATTGATTTACTTCTTGCAGAAATCAACTTCCTGTAACACCCGGCGCAACTGTTTGCCTTCCCTGGATTCTGCCACTGCTCATTAAACCATCATATTGACGCATCAGCAATTGTGTTTCAATCTGTTGAAGAGTATCTAACACAACACCTACCATAATCAACAATGACGTACCGCCAAAGAAGGTTGCAAACCCTTGTGTGACACCCATCCGCTGAGCAATACCGGGAAGAATGCCAACTATGGCAAGTAATACAGCTCCAGGTAAAGTAATTCTATCCATAATGGTTCCAATGTAATCTGCAGTTGGCTGCCCTGGTTTAACGCCGGGAATAAACCCATTGCTGCGTTTTAAATCATCAGCCATTTGTTTTGGGTTGAAGATAAGAGCTGTATATAAAAAAGTAAAGCCAATTACCATTATGGAATACACGATCATGTAAACGAAATTACTATGGTCAGTGAAGTAACTGGTCCATCCTTTTCCTGAAGTTTGAAAGCCCGCAAAAATGGTAGGTAAAAACATTATAGCCTGTGCAAAAATGATCGGCATAACACCAGCCGCATTTACTTTCAATGGAAGAAATTGTCTTGCACCACCAAACTGCCTGTTGCCAACAATTTGTTTGGCATAATTCACCGGTATCTTTCTAACACCTTGCACTAATACTATCAGGCCTAAAATGATTGCGATAAGTATTGCTATTTCTACCAAAAAAATCAATAATCCACCGCCGCCACGGGTTTGTTTAGCAATAAATTCCTGCCAGAAATTTTGAGGTAATCTTGCCAAAATACCTACCATTATTATAATTGAAGTACCATTACCTAAGCCTTTATCGGTAATTTTTTCGCCAAGCCACATTACGAATAAGGTACCTACGGTTAGTATTATTAAGGTTGAGGGCCAGAAGAAAGCTGAATAGGCCGGTAACAATGCCTCAGCATTTGACGTTCTTAAAAAGCCAATATAAGCAGCGGCCTGAAAAGCCGTAACTATTACGGTAAGATAACGTGTCCACTGATTAATTTTTTTTCTGCCGCTATCACCTTCCTTTTGAATTTTTGCAATTTGAGGCACTAGTATTGTCATCAATTGCATAAAAATTGACGCAGAAATGTAAGGCATTATACCTAACGCAAAAATGGAAGCCTTTGAAAAAGCACCGCCAACAAAAGCATCCAGCAAGCCAAGCATACCGCTTTTAGTGCTGTTATTTAAACTTGTAAGTTGATTAGGATCAATTCCGGGAAGTACAATGTGGGAGCCGACACGATACACTAATATCAACAATAATGTAGTTAATATCTTACCTCTAAGCTCTTCAATGCTCCAGATATTTTTAATTGTTTTTATAAATTTGTTCACGAGGTAATTGTTTTATTGTTTGCGTATACTCATAAAATTAAATATTACGCCACAAATATCGCCTGTTTATTTTACTATCTCAATGTTACCCCCCGCAGCTTCAATTGCTGTTTTGGCTTTACCGGTAACAGCATTCACTTTAAAAGGAATAAGGGTTTTTAATTCGCCATTACCCAATATTTTTACTTTGTCGGTTCTGCTTATAAGATTATTAATGTAAAGAGTTTCTGGATTAAACTCGGTTAGTCCATGCTTTTCAATAAGCTGATCAATTTGACCAAGATTAAAAATCTTGTATTCTATACGATTATTATTTTTGAAACCACGCTTAGGAAGACGCCGTTGAATGGGCATCTGGCCGCCTTCATGAGCCATTTTTATTTTGTAACCGGTTCTGCTTTGTCCACCCTTATTTCCTTTTGTTGAAGTACCTCCTTTACCAGATGCTTCACCGCGGCCTATTCTTTTTTCTTTATGAGTTGAACCAACTGCAGGCCTGAGATTGTGTAATTCCATTTTTATTTGGTTTTGATTTGTACTTACGGGGAATCACCCCTCGCTTTAAAATTTGCATTTGAGTATTAGACTATACCAACTTGAATGTAAGGAATTGCCTAATTATCAAATTAAAGTTATACTTCCTCAACTTTTATAAGATGATTTACTTTTTTTACCATTCCTAAAATCTGGGGAGTTGCTTCTACTTCTTTAGAAGCATTTAATTTATTTAAACCTAACGCCTTTAAAGTAAGTTTCTGACGTTCTGAACGATCAATCCCACTTTTTATTTGCGTAACTCTAATCTTTGTCATATTTAAAGTGATGTCATTTGCGTCATTAATCATTGTCATTATATATTAACAGTAATAAATGACTTATGACCATTTATTTATCCGTTAAAAACTTTTTTCAAAGAAATATTCCTGGTTTTTGCAACTGAAATTGGCTCTCTTAATGTTGCCAGCGCCTTTACAGTAGCCTTAACCACATTATGAGGATTGGCAGAACCAAGCGATTTAGCTAATACGTCAGTTATTCCAGCACTTTCTAAAACGGCACGCATGCTTCCTCCAGCAATTACGCCGGTTCCATGAGCTGCGGGTTTTATTAATACAATTGCGGCGCCTTCTTTTGATAGCTGCTCATGGGGAATAGTTCCATGCATTATAGGCACTTTAATCAAATTCTTCTTTGCATCATCTATTCCTTTTAATATAGCTTCCTGAACTTCTTTTGCTTTGCCTAAACCTTGGCCCACAACGCCGTTGGAATCGCCAACTACTACTAAAGCAGAAAAGCTAAATGCACGGCCACCTTTGGTTGTTTTAACCACCGTTTTAATTTTTTATTTTTGATAATAGCTTTTGTTATCGCTTATATTGTTCAACAATCGCTATAATCTATCTAAAACTGAAGACCGCCTTCTCTTGCACCATCGGCAACTGCCTTAACCCGGCCATGATACACATATCCGCCTCTATCAAAAACCACCTCTTTTATACCAAGCTCAGATGCTTTTCTAGCAACAGCAGCGCCTACCATTTTGCTTTTTTCAACCTTATTTACTTTCTGAGCAACAATATCTTTTTCCTTTGAAGAAGCAGCTGCAATGGTAGTTCCGGTTTCATCGTTTACAAGCTGAACATAAATTTCCATGTTACTTCTAAAAACACTTAAACGCGGTTTAGATGCATGACCACTTATCTTCTTCCTGATACGATACCTGATTTTCCTTCTTGCTTTAGTTTTTGAATCCATTTTAAAACCCTCCAAACCTCCCTAAAGGAAGGCATTCTATTTTGTTTACTAATTTTCTCAATATGTATTTACTCAATTTACTTTCCGGCTGATTTACCAGCTTTCCTTCGCAACACTTCGCCGGCTAATTTTACGCCTTTACCTTTATAGGGTTCTGGTTTTCTTAAGCTGCGGATCTTTGCGGCAACTTGCCCCAATAATTGCTTGTCAATACTTTCTAAAGTGATCATCGGATTTTGACCTTTTTCCTGCGCAGTGGTCACCTTTAACTCTTTAGGAATTTCAACAATTATATTATGAGAATAGCCTAATGAAAGATCAAGCAGATTGCCTTGGTTTGTAGC
>CAXSEB010000241.1:0-3988 GCA_964235805.1 uncultured Chitinophagaceae bacterium
TCCCAAGAGGATGATATTGCTCATACATGCGGTGGCCGGGCCGTTCACTGTGCATAGTTAAGCCATACAATTGTCTTGATAAGCCAACAGCAAAATCACATATGTCAATCATTTCCTGCACTTCGCCCAAACCTTCCTGTAAACTTTTACCCATTTCATAACTTACCAGTTTACCAAGATGTTGCTTGTTCTCTCTTAACGCATCCCCAATTTGCCTTACAACTTCTCCCCTTTTAGGAGCAGGCCAAAGCCGCCATTCAGCAAACGCCTGTAAAGCTTTTTGCAACACGGCTTCATAACTTTCTTTATCAACAGTTGTTACCGCTGCAATTAATTTTCCATCAACCGGGGAGAATGATTCTAATTTATCGCCGCCTGCTTTCAGCCAAACATTGCCGGTAGTTACGCCGCTGTTATTCGCTTTAAGTTCTAAACTCTTTAAAAAATCCATGTAAATATTTTTGGCAAAGCTATGTATGATTAAATATTATTAGTGGCAATTGAATTTTGATTGAAGGTAGCTTCATAATTTATCATTTGCAGATTAAGTGTAAAGCATGCTCTGTTGGGCGCACTGATGTAATTGATTAGGTTTAAATTGGTAGATAAAGAGCTGTGGGTAAAACAGGATCATTATAAATTAGAAACATTTCAGGTGAAAATCCAAGATCATAATTCTTCTACGACATAGTTGGAAAAAATTATCAACACGTTTGAAACAGACGGATGCTTTCAGGATTATTAAGTATATTTTACAATGAAAAATATTATCCTGCTTCTATTAATAGTTTTAGGTATTTATAGCTGTACAAAAGAAGTGCCCTGTACGGATTCAAATGTTCAAATGATATTTACAGCGTTTAATTCTTCCGACTTAGATACAATTGTATTGAGAAAATTTAAGGCCGCTGATCAATACCACCATTTAATTGATACGGTAAACATAATTTATGATAGTACGGTATACTTAAGATCTAATGATACGACTTTTGTTTTTCTAAATAGCCCAATACAAGGAATGAAAGTCAATTTTGACTGGCAAATTGCTATTCCTGCAATAAACAAAACAGTATTTATATCAGATATTAACAGTGAACAAAACACTACAAAATGCGGTACGTTAGGAGAACCGGTTGGCTGTGGTTGTATAAATAAAATTTATTCTTTAAAGATGGATAATGTTTTTATTGATCTTTCTAACCTGGATCAGTACCAGGCACCCTATCATGTTTATATTCACAAATAGCAGACAAGCCTGTAAAAGAAAGCGATATAATTCTAAAGGTCTTAATGAATTATCTACAATTATTACAGGCACAAGCGGGCACTTGCACCGTTAGTGTAGTTTCATGTGTCGTGTTGTTTATCATTCGTTCTTACTAATTTCTTAATATCTTCTCCATCTTCTTGCCTTTCGCTAATTCATCAATTAACTTATCTAAATATCTTGCTTGTTTTGTTAACGGAGTTCCAATTTCTTCTACCCGGTAGCCGCAAATTAATCCTGTAATAAGGTGTGCATTTGGGTTTAGCTTTGCTTTTTGAAAAAATGTTTTAAGGGTCGCTTTTTCATTAACCAGTTCCTGCACTTTCTTCTGATCAAAACCGGTTAGCCACTCTATAACCTGGTGCAATTCTTCCTTTGTTCTGCCTTTTGTTTCAACTTTTTTAATATAGTATGGATAAACCGTAGCGAATACGGTTCTTGCCATTCGCTCATCGTGTTCGGGTGTTGTATTCATACCTTGTGTTTTATTATAAAGTCAGCTTGCTTATGTATCGAAACGGGCGAAAGTCTTTGCCAATAGAGAGATCCAGTGTTTTTTGTCAGTTACTGTCGCCCGTTGTATTTTTCGGTGAAGTCTACCATCCATTCAATACCAAATTTATCTCTGAACATTCCAAAATATGAACCCCACGGACTGTCACCAATAGGCATTTCAATACTTCCGCCTGCTGAAAGCCCGTTAAATAATTTGTCAGCTTCTTCACGACTTTCTGCGCTAATAGATATCTTAGACCTGTTTTCATTCTCATTTACTTGTCCCATACTTTCCGGAATGTCGTTCCCCATTAAAATGTTTTTGCCAATCGGCAAAGCAATGTGCATTATCTTTTTTGCATCATTTTCTGCTACAGGATATCCCGGGATTGACAGATCTTTAAAGCGGATGATCCTTGCGAACTCCCCGCCAAATACTGATTTGTAAAATGTAAATGCTTCTTCGGCATTTCCGTTGAAGTTAATGTGTGGATTGATAAGTGCCATATTTTAAAGTTGTTTATTTTTTATTTGTTATCGCTATATAATGACGGTTACCAGATAAATATAGATATAAAAAGTCAAGGCGCATTGACAGGTTTTAAATGCTATTTGATTTTAAAGCTTCTCTGATGTTGTCTTGCCTGTTTCTTAATCAACTCCATTGTCTTATCATGCGTTTTATGATAGCGCCCGTTATACGCTCCAAAATTCTTCGTTTGGTGTTATAACAATACCTGCCCGATTAATCATCCAGGCGGGATAAACGTTTTCTTAATGAAGTAGTTACAGTTAGTATGCAGGCACAAACGGAGGCTTGCGCCAATAGAGTGTTTGCAGTGGTTAAAAACAACACGCTATACCAGCCAAACTACTGTTCAGCGACACCCTAAAAAAGTCGCCTTTTTATTTGGTTTTTTACACAGTTCATCTTGCTGCAGGGCTTTGTCGTTAAGCAAATTTTTTAATAGCTTCCGGACTTACTGGTGTAAAGAAATTAATTAAATTACCGTCTGGATCACGAAATAGTAACGAACGATTTCCCCAAGGCATTGTTGTCGGCTTTTGAACAATCTCATCGGTTAAATCTTTAATCTTCTCATAATCTTCATCTACATTCTCAACAAGAAATTCTATTATAACACTTTTGTTAGTGGCCGGCTGAGCAACTCCTTCTCCAAAAAAAGACAACGTTCGGGTGCTTCCAATGGCCAGGGTAAAAGAGCCTGTAACAATTTCTGCGAAATCGTCTGTTGACCACTTGGCTGTTATCCCTATTGCTTTTTCAAAAAATTGTACTAAACGCTTAATGTCAGCGGTAATAATTCTTAATGATACTAATTTAAGTTTTTCATTTTTCTTTTGTTTTAATTGCATGAATTGATTGTTGGCAAAAACGCACTATACCAGCCAAACTACTGCGCAGTGAAACCTTAAAAAAGTCACCTTTTAATCGGTTTTTTTACACAGTTCATGTTGCCTGCTACACTTTCTTTATCAGCGGAACAAGATTTATATTCTGGCAATCAGCCAATCTTCAAAGTCTTTAATCGTGTAAAACAATTTATCAGGCTTCATCTCTTGCAGTTTTTCCGGTTCGGCAGTGTCCGCCCATGCAGCAGCAATAACCGGCACTCCCACTTTTCTGCTTGCTATTACATCGCTGGGCGCATCTCCAACATAAATGATTTCATCTTTCTTTATGTCAGTTAATCCGTCCAGTATTATTTGAATACCTTCTGCTTTTCTGGCTCCTTTTGGCGAGCCGGTTTCTATCATTTCAAAAAAATGAGTAAGCTCAAAATGTCTTAACGAAATGTCAGTACTATCTTTTCCCTTGCCTGTTACCATTGCAATGCGTACGCCTCTGTTTTTTAAGGTTTCTAATATTTCTTTCATGCCGTCAAAAGGAACAGGACACATATCATGTAGTTGCTCATAGTAATGTAAATAATCGGAAACACCTTTGTCGTAATGATTGGGTGCAAGCGCCATAATGGTTCCTTCTTCCGATGGCCCAAACGTGGCAATAATGTCAGCGTCAGAAATAGAACGACCAATAAGTGGTTCAACCGATTGTCTGAAAGCCTGAATGCAAAGTGGTAACGTATTGGCTAAAGTTCCGTCAAGGTCAAAAATTACAGCTTTAATTTTTTGCATTTGGCTTTGATGTTAATTTCAAATAAAATATAATACCACATAGCGTTGCGGTAATACCGTTGGCTA
>CAXSEB010000242.1:0-2488 GCA_964235805.1 uncultured Chitinophagaceae bacterium
GACAATGGAAAAACTATGAATTGTTTCTTTTGCCTTTAAAGAATGTTCATGCCGACGCTGCTGAAATAGGATTGGATTACCAGAACTATCAAAAATTCAATAAAAGCTATACCAATACTTTTTCTATAATCGCTTTAATAGTGCTGCTAATTGCCTGTATCAATTTTATGAATCTTTCCACTGCGAAATCAGCAGAAAGAGCAAAGGAGGTCGGAATTCGTAAATCTATAGGTGCACAACGTTTGCAACTATCATTTCAGTTTTTGGGCGAAACCATTTTGTTGTCGCTAATAGCTTTAGTTTTCGCTGTCATTCTTGTGGAGATCGCTTTGCCTTTTGTAAATAATTTAAGCCAACGGCAACTTAGCTTGCCTCTTTTTACAAATCCTGGTGTTTTGCTTGCAATTGTTTCTGCAGCAATAGCAGTAGGCATCATTTCCGGTCTTTATCCTGCAGCTTATTTATCTTCTTTTCAACCAATAAAAGTGTTGAAAGGCTCCATACAAACGGGCAGGAACAAAGGTATCCTTCGAAATGTTTTGGTAGTGTCTCAATTTACAAGCGCTATCTTTTTAATGATAGCCACCATATTTGTTGTAAGGCAACTAAGCTTTATGCGCACACAAGATCCTGGTTTTACCAGGAGCCAGGTGCTCAATCTTTCATTAGATGGTATTACCTCCAAAAAATTTGACATTCTGAAACAGGAACTGTCTAAAAGTTCTCTGATAACAGGCGTAACAGGAGCACAAGATGTATTGGGCAGTCACTTAGATCAATCAGGTGTAGAGTTTAGAGGAGATGGACCTTTGCGTCAACTAAGCACTACTCGTTTAATTGTTGATCCCGACTATTTAAGGCTATACGATATACCTGTAATTTTAGGTAAAAACTTTTCATCTGAACCTTCAGCTGCTGATAAAGAATACATCATCAACCAGGCACTGGCTAAGGAACTGCTAAAAGATGATCCAAAAGCAACTGCATCTTCATTAATTGGTAAACATTTTGGGTTTGATTCTTTAGGAACAATTGTGGGCATTGCAAAAGACTTCAACTTCAATTCCCTGCATTACAAAATCGAAACCATGTTCCTGTTCAATTCAAAAGATGGAGGTTTCAGTAATCTGTCTGTAAAAATAAAGCCAGGCAAAACAAAGGAAGCACTAGCATTAGTACAATCTGTATGGACTGCCAACTGTCCTGATCATCCATTCGAATACCAGTTTCTTGATGACCATTTTGCAGAAGTGTATAAAGCAGATGCACAGGTAAGTAATATTGTCGGCATACTGGCCGGTCTTACCATCATTATATCCTGCCTTGGTTTGTTTGGTCTTGCTTCTTACTCGGCTGAAAAAAGAGTAAAAGAAGTAGGTATCCGCAAAGTAATGGGAGCCTCGGTACAAAACATTGTAGCATTACTTTCAAAACATTTTATAAAGCTTGTTCTGATAGCAAACCTGATTGCATGGCCTTTGGCATGGCTTACTACCAACATGTGGTTGCAGGATTATGCTTATCATATCAATATCAGTTGGTGGGTGTTTGTTTTGTCAGGCCTTATTGCATTGGTGATTGCATTAATAACAGTTAGTTTCCAGGCAATAAAAGCAGCAATAGCAAACCCGGTTAAAAGTTTGAGAACGGAATAGTATCAATTTAAAAATTCAGCAATTTGAAATTTGAAAATGTAAATCCGACATCATTAAATCATACATAAAAATCACCTTTTATGTTTAAAAATTATTTCAAAACTGCATTCAGAAATTTAATCCGTAATAAAAATTATACTATCATTAATATTGCAGGTTTAGCAATTGGTATTGCTGTTTGTATGATGATATTTATCATTATACAATTTCATTCAGGCTTTGATGATTTTCATGCAAATAGAGATCGCATTTATCGTGTGGTTACAGAATACCATCATTCGGATTCTAAAGATGTGTTCAACGGAAAAGGTGTTCCTCACGGATTTCCGCAGGCACTAAAAATAGCTTTTCCCAAATAGAACAAGTTGCACCAATTTTAGCAGACGAGGATGACCAGGTTGTTGTGTTGAACAGCAATAGTGAAACAATTAAAAAATTTAAAGAAGAGAAAGGTATTTTCTACACAACTCCTTCGTTTTTCAGCATATTCAATTTTCCATTGCTGGCTGGTTCTTACGAAACGTTAAAAGATCCAAATTATGTTTTACTGACAAAAGAAACAGCAGAAAAGTATTTTGGTGATTGGAAAACGGCAATCGGCAAAACACTTAAAATAAATAATACTGATGTTGTAAAAGTAACGGGCATCCTTGCTACAATTCCTATTAATACAGACTTTCAGTTCAAGGCAGTTATATCTTACGGTACAGGTTATTCAAAAGAATATGCGAACTCCTCAAACTACGATGGCACCAGCGGAGATTTCGGCTGCTTTGTTTTATTACCTCAAAATGTGTCTGCATCAATTTTAATAATCAGTTAAAGGCTTTTTC
>CAXSEB010000242.1:2498-3985 GCA_964235805.1 uncultured Chitinophagaceae bacterium
AAGTAAAGTCAGCAGGTAATAAAGATGTACAGATAATACAACCCTTACATGATATACATTATGATACAAAGACCGGAGATTTAAGCAACAAAACAATCAGTCATAATCTTATAAATATATTGTGGTTGATAGCTGCTTTTATTTTGCTGATTGCCTGTGTTAATTTCATTAATCTTTCAACAGTACAAGCTGTAAACAGGGCAAAAGAAGTTGGTGTAAGAAAAGTATTGGGCAGCAACAAATGGCAACTGCAATTGCAGTTTCTTATCGAAACATTCTTAATTGTGCTTGCTGCTATCAATCTTGCATGGCTTATCACCTGGCTTGTATTACCATTCGTTGGTAACATACTGGAACTTTCGTTAAAGGTCAGTTCTGCAAATGCATTATCTATTGTTTTGTTCCTGTTTGCAACATGCATCGTGGTTACACTGTTGGCTGGTTTTTATCCTTCGATTGTGTTGTCTGCGTTGAATCCTATTAATGCTTTAAAGAGTAAGCCTGCTGCAAAAAGCAACAGAGGTATTTCATTAAGACGCGGATTGGTAGTGTTTCAGTTTATTACTGCACAAACATTAATAATCGGTACACTAATTATAGTAAAGCAAATGAATTTTTTCTCCGGTAAGCCGTTAGGTTTTGATAAAAGCGCAGTCGTAAATATTCCGTTACCTACTGATAGCATCAGCAATAGCAAGCTTGGATATCTGAAACAACAATTACAAGGCGTAAAAGGAATTAAGGGTATAAGTTTTAACGGCAATACGCCGATTGAGGATAACAATGATAACTGGACATTGCTCAATTTTAATCATGCAGTAAAGCAGACAGATTTTTATTCGATCATAAAAACGGCAGATAATAATTACGTTCCGCTTTTTAAACTGCCTTTGATAGCCGGAAGAAACGTTGAGGCCTCTGATACAACGAATGAATTTTTAGTAAATGAAATGCTGTTGAAAAATTTAGGGATTATCAATCCGCAGGATGCACTGAATAAAGAACTGAGTTTTGATGGTAAAATAAAAGGTTTGATAGTAGGCGTTTTGAAAGACTTCAACACCCGCTCATTTCGCGACGGATTAGCGCCTTTAATTATAACTACCCGGAAGCGGGATTATGATGAGACAAGCATAAAATTGGCAACAACGGATGTAACAACTGCTATGCGTTCTGTTGAAAAGATATGGAATACAACTTATCCTGATTTTGTGTTTGAATATAAATTCCTAGATGATAAAGTCGCAAACTTTTACAAGCAGGAAAATCATTTAGCGTACTTGTATAAAATATTTGCCTTTATCGCTATATTCCTTAGCTGTCTTGGGCTGTATGGCTTAGCGTCATTTATCTCAGTGCAAAAAGTTAAAGAAGTTGGTATAAGAAAAGTATTAGGTGCTACAACATCAAACATTGTTTATTTGTTTTCCAAAGAATTTGTTTTACTCATTACAATCGCTTTTGTAATCGCAGCTCCATTATCATCG
>CAXSEB010000243.1:0-3974 GCA_964235805.1 uncultured Chitinophagaceae bacterium
TGTTGCAGTACCTTTCTATACGTCCAATACAAATCACTTTTGTCTATTTTATCATACTGTTTTTTCATAGTTATGTTAGAAGCCAGCATACCTGCAATTATTATAATCAACATAGCCAGCAGTATCTTTGAAGTTAACTTCATGGTATTATTTTTTAAAATTGTCTTTTACAAACTGATCAAATAATGATTTGATTTCCTTAAAATCTATCTTCAATAAATAAATATTTCGCATAAACACAGGCAGTTCATTTTCCATAAACTGCTCTCTCCTGAAAGTGAGAATACGATCCATGGCATCATCTTCTATGAAATAACCTACTCCTCTTTTATTAGTTATAATTTCACGTTGCTGCAAAAAATCATAAGCCCGCTGTACTGTATTCGGGTTCACTTCCATAGTTATGGCGAGGTCTCTGATGCTTACGATCTTCTCTCCCAACTTCCATTTCTTTAATAAGATCTGCTCGCAAACGTATTCTGCTATCTGTATATAAATCGCGGGGTTCTCTTTAAAGTCCATGCATATAAATTAAAATTCTTTTTCCCGCAAACGAACAAACGTTAAAAGCCACAACATAAGAGGAATAATAAATTGAAGCGTATAATTCCACATCTTAGTTGTTTTTTCCGGAAGTTGTATTGAGCCTTCATCTTTTCCGACAAGAATATTTACACGGTTAAAGGGAAATGCATCACTTATAGCGCCGAATAACATTTTTGCAAAAAGCCAATTCAATCCAAAACAAACAATGCAAACGCCGCAAACAACCATTTCCACTTTTACAAAGTTCACTTTATTAAAATATAATGATCCTATAAGCATCGAACCTGCTAAAAACAAAAATATGGGATACACATTCATAGCAAATATTCCATCGAAAGGTAGAATGTATGCTGATTCATATTGCTGTTTATAAAATGGCCCCGCAGGGTCAAGACTGTTATGAAACATTGCTACGAAAGACGCATCCATAAGCCGGTAAAACATTAAGAAAACTGCCGGATATAAAAAGCCTACGATCAATATTCCGCAAAGCCATTTCTCAAAGTGAGATGCCGGAAGTGTTAGATAAGAAGAGCCGATTGCATTGGATGAAAAGAAATTAAAAACATATGAAGCCAGGAAGCAACCGCCGCCGGCGAGCCCCCAAAGAAAACTAATGTTTTGAGCCGCACCAAAACCTACTATTGATTTTATCACCGTGTATAAGATAAGAACAAATGCAAGTAACAACCCGGTTACCCCAAACATTTGAACAGGCCTTTCCAATAATGTTTTTTTAAATAGCAGGCCAAACCTTTGCGGGTAAAATGTGTTATTCATCGCTAATGTTTTATTTATTGAAGATTGTTTTTGTCATTTCCGGGTTTTCAGTAACGGCGTTAAATAACTGTTCAAGATCCACTTTGGAATCTTCACCACTTGTGTTTTGCATTACTACAGACAAGCCTTTTAAAGACTCTTCCTGGTAAAAGATTTTATTTTGATCAGTAATTATTTGCACAGTTTTAAAACAAAGTTTATCAGCTATTTCAATAACAGAGGCATTTAGGAGCAGTTTGCCGCGGTCAACAATAATCACCCTGTCAATCAGGTTATCAAGATCACGTATCTGGTGAGTTGAAATAAAAATCATCCTCTCATCATTAAAAACAGAAGATATCAACTTTCTAAACCTGATCTTTGAAGGAATGTCTAATCCATTTGTTGGTTCATCTAATACTAAAATCTTAGTGTTACAGGCAAGGGCAAATGCTATAATGAATTTTTTTTGCTGTCCGAAAGAAAGCGTATTGAGCTTGCCTTCATCTTTCACATCCAGTTGATCCAGGTAGTTATGAAAATGATCTTTATTAAATGTTGGATAAAAAGGAGAAAACAAATTCATGTAGCGGCTAATGGTTAAGCTCGGCACATTTACTTCTTCGGGTATAAAGTAAATGGTTTGCAAAAAAGAAGGCAGCCGTTTGCCGGGTATAAAGCCATTAACCAATATGCTGCCACCTGTCGGAAATAATAAGCCTGTTAAATTTTTGAGCAAGGTTGATTTGCCAGCGCCGTTCTTTCCAAGAAGGCCGTAAATGCTTCCTTCATTAAGTGTTAAGGTAAGATCTTTATATAATGGCTTATTTTTTTTATACCCAAAAGTTAAGTTTTCAATTTTAATCATTAGTGTATTAGTTATGTAGTACACTACGAATATAGGTATTACTTTAACAACACCAATTTTAATTTTTAATTTTAAACAATTGTCGTGCAGTAATGGTCAAAGTATGACCACGCTTACTAAACGATAAGTTATACTTGTTTCAAATATTGAAACGTATGCTAGTCACCTGGATATGCTTTCACCATTACCTCCAGGCATTTCTTAAAAATCTTATCCAATTGCCGTGCATAATATTTTCAATGTCTTGCGCATCGTAGCCTCGTTTGCCAAGTAAGCGAGGAAGATTTTGAAGATCAGCAATTGTTTCCAAGTCGAAAGGACATTGTTCCCGGCCAAATGCACCGTCAAGATCAGAACCAATGCCTATATGCAAAGAATTGCCAGCTATCTGGCAGATATGATCAAAGTGATCAATCACTTTCTCAAGGTTGCAATGCATTTGTTTAGGGTCACACTTTCCTCTTACCCAACCAGGTACCAGCATCCATGCATCAAGCGCTCCTCCAATCACTGCGCCTCTTTCAATTAAAACTTTTATTTGATCGTTGCTAAACTGCCGGTTATGATTAACAATAGCTCTAACATTATTATGGCTTGCCCAAACATGTCCGTTATAATTATCAAGTGCCTGCCAAAAAGCATCATCGCACAAATGTGTAACATCAAGAATAATATTTAATCGCTCCATTTCTTTAAGCAACGCTATGCCACTTTCATTCATTGTTCCTGTGGCATCTGTTCCGTTGGCAAAACGTCCGGGCCCATAATGTGCAGGCCCAATTGCTCTTAAGCCATACTCCCATGCTTTCTCAAGATGTTTTAGTGTTATAAGAGAATCAGCGCCTTCAAGGCTCAAAATGTATCCTATAGGTTTGTGGTGATTATCTACGTCAGAAGTCCACAAAGCAAGATGTTTTTCCAGTGAAACAATATCATTAACCTGTATAATTTCTCCTGCTTGTTCCATTGCATTATACCACGCAAGCTGGCCTTGCGTTTGTGCCCATGCCTGTTCCGGTGAATGCCATCCTGGTAAAGTGTTACCTGGCGCAATGTATCTTGCAATTTGGGTTGCCACTACCAGCCCGATATTTCCTTTTCGCAGTTCCGGCAATGAAACCGTGCCCTTTCCCCTATCGGGCTTATCGGTTAATCCAAGTTCTCTTTCATTAATTTCATGTACTGTCTTTGTCAGGTCACGATTCCATTCCAGGGCATTCATGCTAAGGTCAAGATGTGCATCAATTGTAAACATTCTTAAACTTTTAAAGACTGATCTTTTTATCCCGTGCAACTATCTTCCACTCCATATTTGCATTGTTGTTTTTTACTACTGTTGCACGTTCGTATAGTGCAACTGTTGGGCATATATGAACAGGTAAGCCATATAAGACATCACCAATCTTGTAGCAATGATTCAACGGTGATTCAACAACCAAATGTTCTTCGCTCTGGCTTAAACATTTTAACTCCGGTGCATTTAGAAACACAATGCGGTTTTGCAGGTTGTTTTCTGCAGCAATGGATTTATGTCCTATGTCAAGACATATCAGTGTTTGGGAAGGCATGGAAATAATGCGTGTAAGAACCAATGCGGCAGGCACAAATTGTTGTTCAGAGCAAGACTTCATGTAACCATCATCCCAAAAAATAAAAGTTCCCGGGCTGCATTGTATGTTTTTTCTTTGTGCATGAACAGGAAAAGTTGGTGAGCCGCCGGCGATAATTACGGTTGACTGGGGATACGCGATTCAAAGCAACTCACTCATTCATTAAAAGCGATAAAAAGGTATTTTGAGGT
>CAXSEB010000244.1:0-3972 GCA_964235805.1 uncultured Chitinophagaceae bacterium
CACGGGTTATTTGCTTCATCTCCTCAAGCCTGTCCTTAAGATCATCAGCATATTTCTTTAACCTCACAAGATCATAATCACCACTTATATTTACATACATAACTGGAAAATCACTAAAGCTTACTTCAAGCGCAGTTGGCTCCTCTGTTAAATCTGTAGGAAGATCTTTTTTCGCTTTATCAACTGCATCCTTTACTTTTTGTAAAGCAATATCCGTTTTAACATCAGTTTCAAACTCAACGGTTATAGCAGAATAATCCTGTTGCGATGTACTTGTTACCTTGTTTATCTTTGTTCCGCTGATGCCTTTTATCTGCTTTTCAATTGGCTTGGTTACAAGGTTCTCCATATCTTTTGGAGAATTGCCCACATAAATAGTAGATACGTAAATAGTGGGAATTACAATATCAGGAAACTGCTCTTTCGGCAAGGTTACAAATTGGCTAACTCCTGCAAGCGCAACAAAAATCATCAAAAGGTAAATTGATGTTTTGTTATTAATTGACCAGCTGGTTGGCTTAAACTGTTTAAACTTATCTGTAAAATTTTCTAGTGCGCTCATATAATTTTATTAAAAGCCGGAACTTAATTTCCAGGCGTTTGTTCTTCAGTCATCTTTCGTGGAACCCATAAGCTTACTCCATTGTTATTAATTGCCCGTCATACAAACTTTGAAACCCTTGGGTAATTAAGGTGTCGCCTTTTTGTAATCCTGTTTTTATCTCTAATAAATCACCGTTTAATGCACCAATATTTACGATTCTTTTGTGTGCATATAACTTTCCGTTTTGAGAAGAGGCTATCATTACAAATTTCCCTTTTTCGTCGTTTTGCAAAGTAGCCACAGGCACTGCTAATGCTGCGCCTGCCTGGTAATCTTTAATCTTTACTAATGCAACCTGGTTTGGTTTAAGCTTGCCTGCAGAAGGTAGTTTAGCTTCGGCTATAAAGCCGCGGCTGTTTACATCAATAGAAGCGCCGACAAAAGTTAGTTTTGTATTAAAAGTCTGGCCAATATCCGGTACCTGAACTATAACATCAGTACCCAATTTCACCTGGTTTAAATAATTTTCAGGAATGGTGGCCACCACTTTAAGAGCTGAATTATTTACTATCTTAATTTGTGGCGTGCCTTGCCCTGTTACTCCCACAAAGGTTTCTCCTACTCTTATATTTACATCATCAGCTACACCATTTACATCGCTGTAGATGTTGCTTTGATTCAATTGTTCCTGGGCGGTTCTTACATTTTCCTGCATTGTTTTCAATTGATTCTCCAAACCTTCGGCATTCGATTTTGCCTGCAGCAACTGCACTTCAGTCCCTATATTTTGATTCCAGAGATTTTTTTGTCTTTCATAAACTGTTTTTGCAAGTTCAAGCTGTGTTCGTACAGCTGCCATGCTTTGGCGCACTGCTACTACATTTTGACGGGCTATGGCATTATCAAGCCTAAGCAATAATTGTCCTTTGCGCACACGATCACCCTTTTTTACATAGATTGCTGTAACTACACCCGGTGCCCCCCGAGGAGCTATGTAGCTTATATTCTCTGCATCAATACGCCCCTGTAATTCAATATAGTGACTAAAGCCTTCAGGCTGCAATGTTTGTATAGCCACAAGTTTTGCTTTTTGCGCATTGGCTGTGCTGGTATCAATTCTACTGAGATCATCTTCAAGTTTCTTAATCTGCTCATCAGTTTTGTTTTTTTCAGCTTTTAATTTTTCTAACTGAACTTTTTTATCTGTAATGGCCGCATCATTTCCTTTTTTACCATTACTACATGATATACCAAACAGCAGTATGCCTGTTAGTAATGCGATGGCTGTTATCTTTTGCATATGTATTCTTTTTAAATCCGCGTTCAAAAATTCGCTTAAAAATTTATTTACAACTTTCCCGTTGCCTTTAAATAATCAATTTTAGCATTAATGGCATCGTATAGTGAACTGTAATAATTATTCTGGGCAACTTTTAATTCTGTTTGCGCTGTATAAATTTCCTGGTTACTCCCTAAACCCTGTTCATACTTTAACTTCGTAGTATTGTATACTTTTTCGGCAAGCTCAATGTTCTTTTTTTGAGTATCAAGTGTTGCCAGGGCGCTTTTAAAACTTATACGAGACTGAGCAACATCATTATCAATGGAAAGTTTAAACTGCTCAATGTTGTTCCTGGTTTTTTGCAAGTTAAGTTTGGCAGTTGCAATCCGTGCATTCCTGGCACCGCCATCAAATAATGGCACATTTAAATGCAAGCCGATAAACGAAGATGTAAAATAATTTCCCTGGAAAAAATCAAATTTCTGGCGTTGGGCATTCTTACTATAATTACCGGAAAGCGCTAACGTTGGAAATTTGCTTAGTTTATATCTTCTTACATTAAAGCCATTTAATTTCTCCAGCAATGTAAGTTGTTGAAACTCTTTCCGGTTATTATAATTATAACTTTCATCGAGTATATTGTCTTTCAATTCCTGTTCAGACAATGTATCTGTTAATATAAGTTGCTCGTTCGGAGGCATACTTAATAAAAACTTTAAGCCCACTCCACCGGCTTCAATCTGGTTTCCCGCTTTCAATTTTTCGGTTCTTAGATTGTTTAACTGCACTTCTACTTTGTCAACATCCAACTTCTCGGCAAAACCGTTCTTATAAATCTCACGAGTATCAGCCAGCAATTTTTCAAAGCGGGTGATATTGGCATCTAAACTTTCTATTTGTTTTCTCGCTACAACCAACTGGTAATATATTTTATACACATTTGCTTTTATCAGTTCATTGGTTACTTCAGCCGTTGTTGTAGCAAATTCAATAGACGCTTTTCTTGCCTGCAGACCAACAAAAACCTGCCCATCAAAAAGTAACTGGTTAAGATCAACACCTGCGCCTGCACTGTATTTTGAGCCAAACTGAGCTTCTATAATTCCGAAGTCAGAAGGAATTTGCACGGGATTGCCATTACCATCTTTAATGCCTTCTTTTAACAAAACACCATAAGTGCCGGCGGCAATAAAATTTGGAAAGGTTTGAACGGCAACGTTTGGGTTATAGTTCACATTTACATTTCCGGTAAGCTGCGGAAGGGCTGCAGCTGTAATTTCTTTATTTGTTTGATGTTGAATTTGTATATCCAGCAAAGCATTTTTTACTTGCGCTGAATTTTTTAAAGCATAGTCAACGGCCTGCCGAACGCTAAATGAATTAACCTGTTGTGCTGCTACAGAACCAATCGTTAATAAAAAAATTAAACAACTAATGCTAATATTTGTAAGAATTTGTTTTGTCATTTTACAGTACTTTTTATTCTATCCTGCTGGTATTTTAAAATCATTTTATAGCCTTTTAAGCTGGCAATACCAAACAGGTATAATTCTATTAATTGTTTCTCAAGGTCAACAAGGCTAAATTTATTTTTGGGAAAAAGATCCTGGTTAAATGGAAGCATCATAGTTTCGAGCCTTACTTTACCTGCTACTTCTATATTTATATCTTCCCTGTATAATTCTTCGTTTTTTCCTTTTTGTAAATTTTGTTTTATAAGCTCCAACAGGTAAGAATATTTGTGCTGTTGAAATTTCTTAAAAGTCTGAGGATGATTTCTTTCAAGGTCGTACAAAATAGTAGGGTTCATGTTTTCAAACATTTCCTGAACCATTTCCATCGCCAGGAAAACCTCATGAATGGCGTTTTTAGCAATTTCCCTGTAAGCGCAACAACTATCTTTATTATGATCTAATATCCTGATGATAACAGCACTTACCAATTCATTTTTATCTGCATAGAACTGGTAAATAGTTTTTTTAGAAATGCCTAACTGTAAGGCTATCTCATCCATTGTAATTGATCGGATCCCATATAGCAAAAACAAATCGGCTGCTTTTTGTAAAATTCTCTCTTGCATTTCCATTTTCGAAGACAAAACTAAGGAAACTTTTCATGTAACCAAAGTTTCCTGTAAAATTGTTTC
>CAXSEB010000245.1:0-3963 GCA_964235805.1 uncultured Chitinophagaceae bacterium
TCAGATGATGGCGGTATTTGTGTTATTAACTTAAGCTCCGCTACCAGGTTTGATAATGGAATTTTTTTAGCAATGGGATTGAATAATGCGTTTCCATATTTGCTGAGCTTCTGTTGAACAGGTTTTTTGCTGGTACTTACAAATGCAATAATGCCATTAACATCACTGTCCGTATATGTAGTGAATGAGGGCATTATTACTTTGAATCTTTTAAACAATGTTTGAGCACGCAAGTCTTTTGATTCAATAACCTGTTTAGGATTTTTGATGAAATGCCTGATCCAATCAGCATGTACATCATCTGTAAGTCCTCCTAATTGCGGAGCAATACCATCCTGCGAAAAATTATGACAACCACTGCAATCCCTGGTGAATAAAGCCCTGCCACGGGCAATTAAAGCAGTATCAGGAGAAACAGAACTATTATCAGAAGTTGATCTATCAGAGTTGCAACAATTAAGATAAAAGACAAAAAAGATACCGGCTGCAATGATAGAAAGATTTCTTTTCATTTATTAAGTGACTTATTGAAAGATAAAACAATTAGGATTACAATGCACTGTACGAATTACATGTATAGCGTAAAACCGGGCAATTAAAAAACCCCGCAATTTATTGTTGCAGGGTTTTTTAAGGCGCTTCAATTTTTGTGATGCCTTTACATCAGTTTCTAATAACGCTAATTCAATATTATTCTTTGATAAACCTTTTAGTTTCTGATTTTACTTTTGTGTGAAGCTGTAAAGTGTACGTTCCTTTAGGCAAAGCATTTACATTAAACGAAAAAGAAGTATTACCATTCAATGTAACATTAAGTTCCTTTAGTTTTCTTCCGCCTGCATCATTAATTATGAATGTGGCTTTCTCGTTGTTACCATTTGCCTGCACATACAATACATCTATAGCAGGATTTGGGAATAGCGTGAAATTGAAAACCTCATTACTAATATTTGCGGTCACTATCTTGCTGTAGCGGATATTACCATCGCCATCAATCATTTTTAACCTGTAAAAATTTAAACCGTTAAGAGGCTGTTTATCAACTGTTGAATAGTTAAGAACTGAGTTGCTCATTCCTTTAGCATTTTCAATTCCAATTGGCAAAAAAGTATTTCCATCAGTGCTGTGTTCTATAACAAATTTTACAACGTTTTGCTCGTTTGCCGTTTGCCAGGTTAATAGCACTGAAGTATTGTTTTGTACAGAAGCGTTAAACCCTGAAAGGGTTACAGGCAAAGGCCCGCCAGAAGATAAAAGATATCTTGCTATAACACCAAAGTTGCCGGGATATTGGCCAAAACCAGCAGCATAAAGTTTATTATCCGCAATTGCGATATCTGCTATCCTGTCGTAGTTGGTGCTTGCGGGTGTTATTAATATTCCATCGTCGTTAAGAGTGTTATCCAAACTTCCATCGGCGTTATAGCGTACAAGAGCAAAGTCATCGCTGCTTCCATTATATGCGTAGCCGCCCAATATAATCTTATTATCTTCCTGTATTAATAGTGAAGTTCCGTAATCTAATAAAGAAGACCCGGGATAAGTAAATACCAATCCATCTTCATTAAAAGAATTATCGGCACTGCCGTCAGAGTTTAAACGCACTACAGCAAATGACGATGTTGTGCCCCTGTAATTATGTTCATAATAACCTCCGATCACTATCTTGCCATCATTTTGTATTGCTATAGACTTACAAAAAAGGTTATAATCTTCTCTGAAATTCGGATTCAATTCATCAATAATTATCTTTTCACCGTTATCTCCAAATGTATTGTCAATGGTGCCGTTTGCATTATAACGTGCTACAGTACCATCGCCGGCTATAATTATTTTACCATCTGTTTGTATCGCAACATCGCCGCAGGTAAACGGCGTGGTTAACTTACCATCTCCGCTGAAACTGTTATCCAGCGAGCCATTTGTATTATAACGGACAAGGGCCGTTCCGGCTGCTAAAATTTTTCCATCGTTTTGAATAGCTAACGAGGTAATAGAATCAGAAGAACCGAAATTAGTTGTTTGCCTTCCATCTAAACTGAAGCCGTTATCCAAAGTTCCATCAGCATTATAACGGGCCAATGCAAACTTATCGCCTGCTGACCCCGCAACTACAATTTTTCCATCGCTTTGTAAAGTAACATCCCGTATCTTATCGTCAGACGTGCCAAAATCTGTTGTTTGTTTTCCGTCAATGGAAAATGTATTATCAAAGCTGCCATCAGTATTATACCGAACAACTGCAAAATCATAATTACTGCCATTCCATGTATATCCCGCGGCAAGAACTTTTCCGTCTGGTTGAATAGCGGTGCTTGTAAAAGCAGTTGAGCCTTGCCTTACTTGCTCGGTAAGTTTCCCATCTCCATCAAATGAATCATCCAAAGTGCCATCGCTATTGTAACGTGCAGCCGCAACCAAACTGTTGTTTCTATCACTTGTGTATCCTAAGGCTATTACTTTGCCATCATTTTGAAGGGCAAGAGAGTTTATAATATTCATCGTACCAAAGCCTGTAGTTTCCCTGCCATCACCTGCGAAACTCTTATCAAGAGCGCCGTTGGATTTAAAACGGGCAACGGCGAAACTATTATTGTCATCATCACCGGTAAAGCCAGCTAATAAAATTTTCCCATCTCGTTGCAAAACCATCGATGTTTCATTGATGAAAACATCTCCGAAATTTATGGTCTGCTTTCCATCTCCGTCAAAACTATTGTCCAGGGTTCCATCGGTATTATATCGTGCAAGTTCAAAATTATCGGGTGAAGAACCACTAATTATAATTTTACCGTCGGGCTGAATGGCCAGTGAATTTGCCCGGTCATCGGCAGAACCAAAACCTGTATACTGTGTTCCAACTCCTGCAAAAGTATTATCAAGGTTTCCGTTTGGATCAAATCTAACAATTACAAAATCAAAGTTATCTCCATTGAAAACATCTCCTGCGACAACAACATTTCCGTCGCTTTGAATAGCAACCGCCTTAGCTGACTCACTGTTTGCACTAACATCTGTTTTTTGTTTACCGTTACCATTCAGCGTTTCATCAAGGCTTCCATCCGGATTATATCGAGCCATGCCAAAGAATGTACGATCATCAGCGTCATCAAAAATATCACCTACAACAATTATTTTACCATCAGGCTGAATAGCCACAGCGTTAGCAACATCATTATCATTAAAATCTGTTGCGGTTATACCATCTCCATCAAAAGTATTATCTAAGCTTCCGTCAGCATTAAAACGTGCAACTGCAAAATCTTTATAGTTATAAAAATATTGTTCAGAATTAATAGTATAACCAACTACAACTATCTTACCATCAGGTTGAAAAACAGCATGCGAACCGTAAATAGGCACTGATGTGGAATAACCCTTATTTCCAAAGTTCACATCAACAGAGCCATTGGGTAGTTTTTTTGCAATAGAGTAGCGCCTGCCTGTTCATAAACGAAATAGATACTGCCATTTGGCTGCACAAGAACCTGCTTACCATAATTACTATAATTAAAATTAGTTCCTAAATCTGCTGTAACAAGGCCGTTGTTACCGAATGAAGGGTCAAGAAGACTGGTTTGTGCATTAATAATATCCAGGCAAGAAAACAAGACCAGGCTTAGTAAAATTTTTTTCATTTTTTTCTGAGGTTATTTAAAACATAGATGTAGCATGCAATGGCAATTACAGCGGATATAAGATAACAATATGATTAAAGAAATTTAGATTAGCTGGTTGTGACCAAGGCTTTGTCTAAGGACGTGGAGAGGTAAAAAGGTTCGGACTCACAAAAATAAAAATTAAAACCGATTTAACTAATTATA
Source organism: uncultured Chitinophagaceae bacterium (assembly GCA_964235805.1). GTDB lineage: Bacteria > Bacteroidota > Bacteroidia > Chitinophagales > Chitinophagaceae > Ginsengibacter. Next base: position 3,825 of record CAXSEB010000245.1, read on the forward strand.
TTTTAACCATTTAAATAGAATTTATAAGTTGAGATGTAAGAGGTATTACAAGTGAGCGTAATGTATCCACTTTTTTAAGTTGTGTTTTGTTCAGCTTTGCAGAGAAGAGTTTCTTAAAGTCTCTAATCTTTCCGAAATC
>CAXSEB010000246.1:0-3933 GCA_964235805.1 uncultured Chitinophagaceae bacterium
ATGTCAATGTTTGTACTACCACGTTTTATTTTAGCTCTTCCCATATTTAAATTTTTTATTTAGATACAAAACCTGATAATTTCCACATGAATTATCTAACAAAATTATTTGTATAGAGAGGCAAAGCTTTGCGTTAAAGTAAATCCTGATTCATCGATTGCATAAGTAATACCATCAATCCTGGTGGTGAAAACATTATACATAATGATAGCAAAAGCTGATGTACCGATACCCAAAGCCGTATTATATAATGCTTCAGAAATACCTTGTGAAAGCTGCCTTGCTGCTTCGCCACCACCCGATTCACCCAAATTACTAAATGAACGAATCATTCCCATAACCGTTCCTAACAATCCTAGCAAAGTAGCCACCGAAGCAATAGTTGATAAGAACACAAGGTTCTTTTCCAGCATCGGCAATTCAAGTGCCGTTGCCTCTTCTACTTCTTTTTGAATGGCTATAACCTTTTGGTCAGTTGAAAGCTCGCCATCGCTTATCATTTCCTTGTACTTGCGCAAGCCGGCTTTCATAACATTACCAACTGAACCCTTTTGTCTGTCGCATTCAGCAAGTGCGCCATCTATATTCTTGTTGGCAAGAAAATATTGAATTTTCCTGATAAACTCTGCATTTGATCCTTTGCCATGTGCTCTTGTAACCGTAAGCAATCTTTCTATAACAAACGTTAATACAATTAAGAAGCAACCAATAAGGATAGGCACAATTATACCACCTTGGTACATCTTTGAAAATATACCAATAGGGCCTTGATGGTCTGGCCAGAAACCACCACTTTTATCAGGTTTGGTAAAATTGGAATCAGCGCCAATAACAAAACGCCAAATCAAATATCCGGCAACAATGCAAGCTAATGGTGCCAGCCAGGAGATGGCATTCCTTGATCTTTTTGCCTGTACAGAAGTCGCAGGCTTTACAGTTGAAGTAGTAGTTGTTGTTCTTGCAGTGGGATTTGTTTCTGCCATGACGTTAGTTTTTTAGTGTATGAAAATTTAAGTTGTATGTGTTAAAAATTTGACTGTACAATTCTACTGAAAATTAATTTTAAAATCAAAACACTTAATAAATTTTTATGCTGGCACACGAGCTATAGCAATCGCAAAGGGTTATTCGCACCATAAAAATTCTGTGTTACTGAACCTAAAAGAACTTGTATCTTTTTTATAAAAAACCTGTTACCATTTATTAGAACGCTCACAATAATACTGCCATATACTTAAGTGTAGATCGACAATATTCATCTTACTTAAAAATTATGGCTGATACAATTGTTATTTGATACTTTGTACGAATTGATTATTTGCAAGCGTTTATCTAATAGAAAAATGAATATAGAACAATTATATTTAATGCAAGCAGTATTTTTTATTCATATCGTAAAGCAACAATAGGATCAAGTTTTGATGCCTTAAATGCAGGGTATAAACCGGCAAATAAGCCTACAAGAGAACAGGTAACAATACCAATAACTACCCAGCCCCATGGCACTACAAAACCAGTATTTAATACTATACCAAACAAATTACCGACTAACACACCTAACACAATCCCAAAAATTGCTCCTATTAAACTAATAATTATTGATTCAAAAAGAAATTGCTGACGGATACTTTTTTTGGTTCCGCCAATAGCCTTTACTAAACCTATTTCCCGGGTGCGTTCGTTTACCGCAACAAGCATTATGTTCATCAAACCAATGGCGGCGCCGATTAAAGTAATAAGCCCTATAAATGCAGCAGCAGTTGTTATGCTTCCCAAACTGTTTTGGAACATCTCTGCAATACTATCGCTCTTGTCAACAAAAAAATTATCCTCTTCAGTGAATGCCAATTTTCTTATAGGCCTGAATATACCTTTTGCTTCTCCTATAGCAATTTCCATGTCCTTAACATTACTTACCATAACACCTATATTAAATGATGTACTGGATGAGGTAAATAAACGCCTGATATTATTATAAGTTGTTATCACTACGTTATCTGCATTTAAAAAAGCGCTTGATCCTTTATCCTTTAATACCCCGATTACCCGGTACTTATTGTTTGATACTTTAATTATCTTATCAACCGCTCTTCCATAATTTTCACCAAATAGTTTTTTTGCTACGCCACTTCCTAATACACAAACGCTTCTCCCTGTTTCAACATCAAGCTTATTAAAATTTCTTCCGGTAATCAACGTATATCCACTTAGCTGCAGATAATTTTCATCTCCTCCCTGCATAACTATGTTAGGATTGGTTTTGGTTTTTTCGTTAGTTACAATAGCGTCTCTGGGGCCTCTTAATGAGATGCTAACCATTGCCGGGTACGCATATCGGGATGCAAAAGCTTTGGCCTGCTCATAAGTAATTATCCTGCCTGTATTTGATTTTTTTTCTTTTAAAGCACCTTTAGTAGTTTTTTTTACTTCCCGATTATCACCCATTCTCATCTGCCTCTCTTTAAAGCGGATACTGAAAGCATTTGCACCCATAGTAGAAAAACTTTCGGCAAGGCTTTGATTCATTGCAGCAATTGCTGTGATAATTCCGATTAAGGCCATTATTCCAAATGCAATTATAGCCACTGTAATACCTGTACGAAGCTTGTTACTTTTTACTGTTCTAAAAGCCAGTGAAAGTGTGTCGGTTATTTGCATTTAATTGTTGATGATTGATAACTGAGAATTAATGAAAATTAAAAATAGTCTTATAGTAATGCAATAAAGTATGCCGCATCTCCGACTGCCAACCATCAATAGCAAAATCATTATCTAATAGTAAAGCCAATCGATAACAAGGCCAGGCATAATACCTAAAATTATGATAAATGCAGCAGTTATAACAAGCAGCCATTTAAAAGCAGGAGTAATATCCATTTGATGGTTTGATCCGATAGCAGCTTCTTTAAAATACATTGCCTGAATCACTCTAAAATAATAATAGGCACTTACTGCAGCACATAATACCGCAAAAATTACGAGCCATATTTGATGACCATTTTTTACAGCAGCCAAAAGCATGTAAAACTTTGAAGTAAAGCCGGCTGTCAGCGGAATACCGGTTAGCGAAAGCAAAAATATTATTGCGGTAAAAGCCAGTAGGGGCAAAAAGGCCTATGGAAGCAAGACAATATGCCGCAGCATACAATAACAATCCTTCTCTCGCTGTATCGTTTAAGGCAAACAATGCAAGCATCATAAAGCCGGCCTGTGCAATGCTGGAATAAGCAAGCATACGCTTTACGCTTTGCTGAAACACAGCAGTGAGGTTACCCACTAATAAAGTGCAGGCTGTAATAATAACTATAAGCATTTGCCATTGGGATTGCATTGCGCCAAATGAAGCTTTAAATAAACGGATGAATGCTATAAAACCTGCCACCTTCACTATAGTTGCCATAAAAGAAGTGAATACCGTTGGTGCCCCATCGTACACATCCGGCGTCCAAAAATGAAAAGGCGCAGCAGATACTTTGAACGATAAAGAAAACAACAACAGCATCATGCCCACACCAATCATCACAGGCATTCTACCTGTGCCTAACTGTAGACTATCAATGTTAAAAGAGCCTAGCATATTTCCTCCGTATAAGAAAGCAATGCCCATTAGCATGAGGCCGGTAGAAAAAGCACCCATTAAAAAATACTTTAGTGAGGCTTCGTTGCTTTTTAGATTTAGCTTGTCGCTGCCGGTTAATATGTATAAAGGGATAGACATTATCTCAATGCCGAGAAACAACATCAGTAAGGTTTTGAAAGACGATGAAATGGCCACACCACACAAAACAAAAAAGATGAGAGCAAAAAACTCTGATACATTGTTGCCTACTTTTTCAATATCTCTACCGTTTAATAAAAAGTATAACAAAGTGCAGCTAAAGGCAATCGAATTAAAAAGTAACCCGAAATTATCAAATTGAAGCATTCCATGTG
>CAXSEB010000247.1:0-2856 GCA_964235805.1 uncultured Chitinophagaceae bacterium
CCTCAGGCAGTGAGTGAAGCAAACAATATTACGAGTTATACTCTTATAATTGTATAGTGAATATTGCAAAACAAATTTTTGTTCCAGCATCATAAACGTATTCATCTTCTATCTTTGCTTTATGACGTCTTCAATGTTCTACTATAATAAAGCAAAAGTAATCCAGGCACTGCGTTATCATTTTTTAACACGCAAAGAAATAAGGCTTATAATGATAATGGTTAATGTATTTGCAATTGGTTCTGCGACTCTTTTCTTTTTTAAAAAGATTTCACCACTTGCTTTTCTTATGGGATCTGTGCTATGGCTCTCGCTCATGATAGCATTTTGGTTTATTTTACCTTACAGTATTTATAGAAAGGCACAAACCTTTAAAGATCATTTTGCAGTAACCCTTGGCGATAAACATTTGTTTTTAGAAAATGAAAGGGGAAGTAAAAGTTGGCCATGGTCGGCTTTCAGCAGCATAAGTGAAAGCCCTAATTTCTTTCATTTATATTTTGATACCCGTTCTTTTTTTCTTGTACCAAAAGAAGCCTTTGCAAACGCAGTATTAGATGATGTTAGAAGAGAGCTTAAATTAAAGATTAAGCAATGAAACTTTGAATTGAGACCAACCCTAAAATCAATAAAGATTAAATTCTAAATTTTAAACTTCAGATTCCAAGTTACCTAACACAGCTTTTTCTCCATTATGTAATGTGGAATAGTTATTTCCTGAAATTCGCCACCATTAACTTTATAGCCTAATTTTTCATAAAAATGTATCGCAGTTTTACGGGCGTGCATAACCATTTTTTTATAGCCTGCGTCCCGGGCTACATTTTCTGCATAATTCATCATTGTAGCACCAATACCCTTTCCCTGCAAATTATTTTGAACTGCCATCTGGCGTAGCCGAACACTTTCACTATCAACTTTTGTAAGCAGGCAACAACCAAGCATCTTATCTTCTTCAAATGCACCTATCAGTATATCTTCTTTCTCTCTATCAAGTTCTTCTTTTTCAAAAGATAAGCCTAATGGCTTACGAAGAACTTCATTTCTCAGGTTCACCATTTTTAAGTAATCATCTGTGCCGTGATCTATTTGTTTAATTGGCATATAATATCTGTAAGCTTTTAGCGGTAAATAAATATACAATAAATATTGATTTGTAATTAAACGCTGCCAGCGTGGAAGGTCTTGGTTGATCAATTCAACTCAAAAGCATCGCTACTGGTAACAGCATTTTAGGCAATATTCAAAACAAATCTTTAATAAATATCAACGATTTTAATGGCTGCATAATGGCTGATACTCGGTATGCCGACGTTGCCAGTTATTATTTTTTTTTATTACAAAAAGTATATTTTTGTGGCATATAACTAAAATATATTAACATGTCAGACATTTCAACAAGAGTTAAGAAAATCATTGTTGACAAATTAGGTGTTGATGAAGCAGAAGTAACATCTGAGGCTTCTTTCACTAATGATTTAGGTGCCGATAGTTTGGACACCGTTGAATTGATCATGGAATTTGAAAAAGAATTTAATATTTCTATTCCCGATGAACAGGCTGAAACTATAACAACCGTTGGCCAGGCTGTTTCATACTTAGAAGAACACGCTAAGTAATTTATCTTTTTTAATCACCGCAGGCAAGCTTTATGGAATTAAAAAGAGTGGTAGTAACCGGTATGGGTGCTATAACACCATTAGGCGTATCCGTAAGTCAATACTGGGATGGCCTTACTAATGGGGTATCCGGCGCTGATTATATCCGGCAGTTTGATACTGCTAAGTTTAAAACGAAGTTTGCCTGCGAGGTTAAAGATTTTGAGCCTACTGAATACCTGGATCGAAAAGAAGCAAGGAAAATTGACAGGTTTACACAATTTGCTTTAATAGCAAGCGACCAGGCTGTAATTGATGCCGGCATTAACAAAGAAAATACAGATGCGGACCGTGTTGGGGTAATCTTTGCAAGCGGTATTGGTGGCTTAATTACTTTTCAGGAAGAAGTAACCAGCTTTGCTTTAGGAGATGGAACGCCGCGTTTTAATCCTTTTTTTATTCCTAAGATGATATTGGATATCGCAGCCGGTCAAATATCAATGAGGCATGGCTTTCGTGGTCCCAACTACGCAGTTGTAAGTGCCTGCGCAAGCAGTACAAATGCTATAATAGATGCTTTTGATATTATTCGGTTAGGCAAAGCAGATGTTGTTATTACTGGTGGTAGCGAAGCAGTAATAAAAGAGGCTGGTGTTGGAGGGTTCAATGCAATGAAGGCACTTAGCGAAAGAAATGATGATCCTAAAACTGCTTCACGCCCGTTTGATAAAGACCGTGATGGATTTGTAATGGGAGAGGGTGCCGGTGTATTAGTGCTGGAAGAACTGGAACATGCAATAGCGAGGGGAGCAAACATATACTGCGAAATTGGCGGAGGTGGAGCAACCGCTGATGCACACCATATTACTGCGCCTCATCCCGATGGCCTTGGTGCTAAAAATGTAATGCATGCTGCTTTAAAAGATGCAGGAATGCAGCCTGAAGATATTGATTATATAAATGTACACGGCACATCTACGCCTTTGGGAGATATCGCAGAAACAAAGGCAATACTAAATGTGTTTTGCGAAAATGCTTATAACCTAAATATCAGCTCTACAAAATCAATGACAGGCCATTGTCTTGGCGCTGCGGGAGTGGTGGAAGCTCTTGCTTGTATTTTAGCTGTTACAAAAAATATTGTTCCTCCAACAATAAATCATTTTGTTGATGATCCGGAATTAGACCCACGATTGAATTTTACATTTAATAAAGCCCAGCATAGAGTAGTTAATGCTGCCCTAAGCAATACGTTTGG
>CAXSEB010000247.1:2866-3862 GCA_964235805.1 uncultured Chitinophagaceae bacterium
TGGCTTTGGTGGTCATAATGCTTCTGTAATTATAAAGAAGTATAAAGCCTGACCGAATTAAAACTTAACTATCGTAAAGATAAAGCCTGCAACATCGTCATTAGTTGCTTTAATAATCTTTACTTTCGGTACATAATTACCCTCCGTGTTATCTCTTAGAAACATCTTTCTTAACAAAAGTGATAAAGAATTTAAAAGGCAGTTGCGCAATGTACTTGGCTTTGCTCCTGGTAAACTAAATCTTTACAAAACTGCATTAAGTCACAGATCAATAAGAGAGGGTTCAGATGAAAACAATGAGCGTTTGGAATTTTTAGGAGATGCTGTCCTGAGCTCGCTTGTAGGGCATTATCTTTTTATGCGATATCCTTATAAAGACGAAGGTTTTTTAACGGAGATGAGGAGTAAAATGGTGAACAGGAATAAGCTTAACGATATAGCTTTAAAAATGGGCCTTAAAAAAATTACCTTTTACAATAAATTTGATTCTTCATTAAAAATATCTCAGATTTTTGGTAATACCCTGGAAGCAATTGTAGGTGCGGTTTATCTTGATAAAGGATATGTAAAAACGCAGAACTGGGTAACTGTGCATATTATAAACCCTCACTTATATGTTGATGATTTGGAAAATCTCGAGATCAACCAAAAGAATAAACTATATGGATGGGCAAATAAAAATGGTAAGAATTTAGAGTTTGAAACATTACAGGAAACAGTTGAAAATGGCAGAAAATTATTTACTATGGGAGCTATGGTAGATGGGATTTTAATTGCAGAAGCAAAAGCTTATAATAAGAAAGATGCCAGCCAGGTTGCAGCTCAGATAGCTATTGAAAAATTAGGACTTGTATAATTTGAGATTCAGATTTCAGATTGAGGAAGAAAAGGATTTTAGTTAGGAAATAACTTTTATCATACAGCAAATCCTAATAATCCTTCAATCCTGTAAATCCCGGTTCAGACAACGCAGCAACAGGAAACCAATATGGCCGT
>CAXSEB010000248.1:0-3840 GCA_964235805.1 uncultured Chitinophagaceae bacterium
CTCTTTTCATAATTCTATTACAAAAGTACTGCGGTTTAAGATAAATGTGCTATGTAATTTGGTAAAAATTATAGAATATTTGGAAGATCAAATTGTGTACAACCGGAACCAGGCTTAAGATAATTTCGCATCAGGTGAGCTTCCTGGCAAGTTTGCCAATTGTTAGTCCCTGCACTATAATAGAAAAAAGAACGATCATATAAGTGACGGCCACGAAAGTTTCCCCGTACATATTTTGAGGAAGCGACAAAGCTAATGCAACGGACAAACCTCCTCTTAATCCGCCCCATGTTAATATTAAAACAGCATGTTTTTCAAAAGTTTTTTTAAACCTTAAAAAGAAAATCGGAATAACAACAGATATCCATCTTGCTATCAAAACAATTATTATTGATAAGCATCCCAACCAAAATATTGTGTTGTTGAAAGGGATGATAAGCATCTGGAAACCTACCAGTAAAAACAAAATTGCGTTAAGCACCTCATCCATCATCTGCCAGAATTTGTCAACGTAATCTCTTGTAACATCGCTCATGATCTGTTCCATACTTTTGTTGCCGGTTATTATGCCTGCAGCAACCATGGCAAGCGGTCCGCTAATGTTTAAATGATCGGCACATAGGTACCCACCCATTACAACAGCTACGGTTATTAAAACCTCCACTATGTAGTTATCAACAGATCGCAAAATCCAAAAGCCCAGGTAGCCAAGCAATACACCGAATGCAATGCCGCCACCTGCTTCTCTTACAAAGAGCCATATTATTCTGCCCGTGGAAATGTTGTGAACACCTGCCGTAATAACTTCATAGATTGTTGTAAATACAACTACTGCTACACCATCGTTAAATAAACTTTCACCGCTTATTTTCATTTCAAGCGTGGGCGGTATTTTTGCTTTTCTTAATATACCTAAAACTGCAATGGGATCTGTAGGTGAAATGAGAGCGCCAAACAACAGGCAATAAATAAAATCCATATGCAGTGCAAACAGCGTTGTAACTGTAAACAGTAAAGCTGCTGCAATAAAAGTAGATATCAGCACACCAATTGTTGAAAAGGTAAAAATGGCCAAACTTTCTCTTTTTAATTTATTTATATCAATGTTAATAGCACCTGCGAACAACAAAAAGCTCAGCATTATTTTCATTAAAGCCGTATGAAAGTCAATAGTGCTGATCAATTTTTTTGTTTCTTCAAAAAACACCGGCTGTAACAATCCGATTATAATTAACAGCAATGAAGCCAGCAACGAAATAAGCATTATTCCGATAGTGCCCGGCAATTTTATAAACTTATAATTGATGTAGCCAAATACGGCCGTAAACACAATTATTATAGTAATTAAATTATATACAGGCACGCCGGAATTTTAGAAGATTATAAGAAGCTATTTTTTAAAGATAAAGTAAACAGCAAGTACCAGGAATATAAATCCAATTAAATGATTTAAGCCGAACGTTTCATTTTTAAAGAAGACGATTGTAAACACTGTAAACACTATCAGTGTAATAATCTCCTGTATTACTTTAAGCTGCCATAAATTAAAAGGACCTCCGTTCTCTGTAAAACCTATCCTGTTTGCCGGAACCTGGAAGCAGTATTCAAACAGTGCGATGCCCCAACTAATAAATATTATTCCAGTTAAACCTAAGCCATTAAACCAGCCCAGTTGCTTAAACTTTAAATGCCCGTACCAGGCCAGCGTCATGAAAATATTGGATAGAACCAATAACCCGATTGTAGTAAGTGCTTTCATAAAAAATTTGTGCTAAAAATATGTGCTATACATTAATGTTGCCTGATGTTTGGTGATCTACAACTTATGTATGTAAAGAGAATTAATTATTTTACATAAAATATAAAACATGGAACAAAAATCTTACTTAGGTACAAATACTGAACCTGTAACTGCACCTGCCAGTGATGAAAAAACAATAGCTATACTTTCCCACCTTTTAACGCTTGTAGCTGGTTTTGTAGCTCCTTTAATTATTTATCTCATTAAGAAAGATGAGTCTTCATTTGTTGCCTATCATGCAAAAGAATCTCTTAATTTCCAAATAACTGTATTGATTGTTATAATGGTTTTGTTTATTACCGTTATTGGGATTTTATTTGCGTGGATCGTTGGTATCCTGGCACTTGTTTTGTTATAATAGCAACAATAAAAACCACCGAAGGCAAACTGTACCAGTATCCTTTTACACTGCGATTGATTAAATGATGATATCGTATAGATGTTATAGAACATCTTTCAACACGTTCCAAATATTTTCTGCAACTATCTTATGTCCTTCAGGCGTTGGGTGAATACCATCCTGCTGATTAAGTTTTATATCACCGCCAACACCTTGTAGAAGAAATGGAACTAAAGCCATGCTATTTGCAGAGGCCAAGGCCGGAAATATGTTTTTAAAGTCTGTTGCGTACTGCTTGCCCATATTAGGCGGTATCTGCATACCTGCCATCACAAGCTTTGCCTGTGGATAAGCCGCCTTTACTTTATCGATTATAGCCTGCAGGTTTTTCTTAGTTTCAGGTATTGGTATGCCTCGCAGGCCATCGTTTCCTCCTAATTCCAAAACAAATACATCAACCGGCTGCCGCAATATCCAATGGATACGGCCGTTTCCTCCAGCTGAGGTTTCGCCGCTTACGCCAGCGTTTATAACTTTGTAATTTAACTTTAACGAATCTATCTTTTTCTGTATCAGCGCAGGAAAAGCCTCTGAAAGATCTACTCCATACCCTGCGGTAAGACTGTTACCAAAAAATAAAATGGTTTTTGTTTTTTGTGGAGATGCCACCGGGTTATTTTTACCTGGCTCTTGTTTTTCAACAATCTCTTTTTTATTATTGTTATTACAGCCAAACATAACAATAACTAATAGCACATTGATTATAATAACTGCTCTATTACTTAAATAGTTTATAAAGTTTTTTGTTGTATGCATTTGAAAGGGGAATTCGGGGTATTTTTATTAAGGTAGTCAAAATTGACAATCATGATAATCATTCAAAATTGTGATGAATTCATGTGGGTCGTTTTGACAGGTCAAAATTATCAGGGTCAGTGGTGCAAGATAAATCAAACAACATGCAAATTATTCTTAATCTTGAACAGGTAAGTAAAGTTTATAAAAGCGGCAGCCGCTTGTTAACTGTTTTAGATGATATAAGTTTTTCTGTAGAGGAAGGTTCGGCATTATCTATCGTCGGGCCTTCGGGAAGCGGCAAAACTACTTTGCTTGGCTTGTGCGCCGGGCTTGACAGGGCTTCATCAGGAAATGTTAAGTTGAACGATAACAGGCTGGAGGTATTAAATGAAGACCAGCTTGCTTTGGTTAGAAATAAACATGTAGGCTTTATCTTTCAAAACTTTCAATTGATGCCTACATTAACAGCACTTGAAAATGTAATGGTACCATTGGAGCTTCGTGGTGAAAAGAAAGTAAAGTCAAGATCAATGGAATTACTCGATAAGGTTGGTCTCGCCGACCGCAGTCAGCACTATCCTGCACAATTAAGTGGCGGTGAACAGCAACGTGTTTCAATAGCGAGAGCTTTTTCTAATCAACCTAAAATTTTATTCGCTGACGAACCAACGGGCAACCTTGACGCAGAAACAAGCAGCAAAATCGTTAATCTCATCTTTGATCTAAACCGGGAAGCCGGTACAACCTTAATGCTGGTAACTCATGACGATGACTTAGCTGCAAGAACACAACGAATAATTCATCTAAAGGGTGGAAAGATAGTGTCTGACGAACCAACAATGGCTGCTGTATAACAGGGCAAGTATTATTTATTCAACCAGATTAACTATTAAACAGCAGA
>CAXSEB010000249.1:0-1376 GCA_964235805.1 uncultured Chitinophagaceae bacterium
AGAAACTCACCCTTCCGATGGATGCATGAATGATCCCAACCTTATCAACTTTAAACGAAATTTTACCCCCTTTTACATCATTAACAGCAGCTGCAACATCATTTGTTACAGTTCCAGTTTTAGGATTTGGCATTAGGTTACGGGGACCTAACACTTTACCAAGACGACCAATTTTGGGCATTACAGAAGGAGTTGCTACAATAACATATACATCCGTCCAGCCACCTTCAATCTTTGTAATAAATTCATCAAGACCAACAAAATCAGCACCTGCAGCTCTTGCAGCTTCCTCTTTATCAGGTGTGCAAAGCACCAATACTCTTTTTGTTCGTCCCGTACCATGAGGTAATGAAACCGTTCCTCTTACTGCCTGATCAGCTTTTTTAGGATCAACACCTAATTTAATATGCAGATCAACAGAGCTATCAAACTTTGTTGTATTTATTTCTTTAACTAATGTTGAAGCTTCCTTAAGAGAATAGTTTTTGTCCTTCTCTATCTTAGCATCAGCAAGTTTTCTTTTCTTAGTAATCATTTTAAAAATATTTTTTAGCCTTGCGGCAGATGTTGTAATCCCCGAATACTCGGGACAGGTTAATTTTCCCAGGGAGCTTTACCTTCTACAGTTAAACCCATGCTGCGTGCGGTTCCTGCAACCATGCTCATTGCGCTGTTTAAACTGAAAGCATTTAAATCTTCCATTTTATCTTTAGCAATTTCTTCAACCTGTGCCCAGGTTACTTTACCAACTTTTGCACGATTGGGTTCTTTGCTTCCACTTTCAATTTTTGCAGCATCTTTTAATTGGACTGCAGCCGGAGGCGTTTTAATTACAAAATCAAATGATTTATCACCGAAAACTGTGATGAGAACGGGAAGAACTTTCCCTTGTTTATCCTGGGTTCTTGCATTAAATTGTTTGCAGAACTCCATGATGTTGATTCCTTTGGAACCGAGTGCCGGACCGATTGGCGGTGCCGGATTAGCTTGTCCTCCTTTGCATTGGAGCTTGACAAAGCCTGTTACTTCTTTTGCCATGTTTTACTTTTTTGGTGTTAACGTCCCGATATTTCGGAACTCCCAATTCTCCCGATAGCTATCGGGATTTTCTTAAAGAACTTTTTGGGAGTGCAAAGGTAAGGGAATGCGATAACTTTGCATCATTATTTTAAAGAAAATATTATCTTTACTACACGAGCTTTTTTAAGCTCAATTTATATGCATTAAAAACTAAATTGAGAGGTACAGAAGCTCAACTATTATAGATTATGGAAACTGAAGTAAAATCAGAGTTTGATAATAAAAAAGATACTTTTCTTACTAAGGATGATAAAGTAGATATAATGAGAAGCATTTATATTGTGGGACTTGTACAG
>CAXSEB010000249.1:1434-3167 GCA_964235805.1 uncultured Chitinophagaceae bacterium
ATCTTATGCTGAAGAAATAATTATAAAACCAAAATACCTTTTGCCTGCAGTGTAATTTCTTTTTTGGGTTCAGTAATTAAAGCAATTTCTTCTTTAGATTTTCCGGCATCTTCTGCATAATGTTTTAGCATATCTACAGAAGTTTCTTTAATTGATGCCGTACCATCTGCAACAATAGTTTTGCCTTGCATTGATACAGGTACAAAAAATTTATGGTCTTTCATTCTTATCATCATTGTGCCACTTGCTGTTTCCATTTTTAACCAGCAACCTTCAGCTTTGCAAACCTCTACAACTTTACCCTTTACTTTTATTTGTTTAGGTTCTGATGTATTTATTAAAGAAGTTAGATCAGTAGCATTGACTGCGCCTTTAGCACTGGTTTTTACACCGAAAGTCATTCCTTTATTTGCAGCACCCTTTGGCGGTTGTGCATTAATAGTAAAAGCTGATGCAATAATAATAAGTGATAAAAATATTTTTTTCATATAAGTATTTTTAAAGGAAAGAGCCGCATGAGCAGCTCTTAATTTATTATCCGATCTTTTCTACCTGCATATAATTTAATTCTACAGGAGTTGCCCTACCAAATATTTTAACCTGAACTTTTAATTTCTTCTTCTCATCATTTACTTCTTCGATTACTCCATTGAAATCGTTGAATGGTCCGTCAATAATTTTGATTGTTTCGCCAATAATGAATGGCTCACTCATTTTAATTCCGCTTGCATCAGCCATTTCATCAGCCTTGCCAAGCATCTTATTAACCTCCGCTCTGCGCAACGAAATAATTTGACCCTTTGATCCTTTACCATCCGTTAAAAAGTGCATTACATTACTTATGTTGCTTAAATGCTGAACCATTTCATCAGAAAGCTTATTATGCTCAACTTCTATCATAATATAACCCGGATAAAAGTTTCTTTCTCTCATTACCTTTTTACCGTTTAAAACTTTATAAACTTTTTCTACCGGTAAAAATATTTGCTTAACAATTTTATCCCATCCGTTGCGGATAACATCTTTATCTAAATATTCTTTTACTTTTCTTTCCTTGCCGCTAACAACTCTCAGCACATACCATTTGCTTTCTTTTTCAGCAACTGCATCAATGCCAAGCGAAGCCGGAACTACAATCTCCTGCCCTTCAGCTAAATCTTTTTCAACTAGTGTTTCTTCAATATTAGTTTCTTCCATCTTACTTAAATAAAGAATATATAAATTTTAAAACGCCATTAATTCCAAAATCCATAACGCCAACAATGGCTGTTATAAAAAGTGTTGCCACCAAAACAATCATCGATGATTGTTGTAATTGTTCCCAATTGGGCCAGGTTACTTTCTCTCCCATTTCTTTATAGGAGTCCCTGATGTATGCTGATAATTTATTCATGATAAACGTTTAAGGGTTTAACGTTTGAGGTTTAAGGTTTTTAACTTTAAACGGTTTAGACGTTAAACGTTTTGCACGGGCACTAGGATTCGAACCCAGATCAAAGGTTTTGGAGACCTCTATTCTACCATTGAACTATGCCCGTATACCCTCTAAATCTCCCTAAAGGGAGACTTTGCAAGTGCATGATTATTTAAAGAACTTTTCATTATCAAATAATTATTAAAAACTATTTAAAGAACTAAAAAACAAAGTACCAAAGGTATTAACCAAAGGTACTTTGCAAATTTATAAAAACTATCCAAAGTCTCCCTTCAGGACGATTGAGAGGGTTTTGTTA
>CAXSEB010000249.1:3177-3814 GCA_964235805.1 uncultured Chitinophagaceae bacterium
TCACGAATTGCAAATTTTAAACCTTTCTCCATCGCAATTGGTTGAATCAATCTTACAGTTAAGTTCGTATTATCACCCGGCATTACCATTTCTGTTCCAGGGTTTAATTCAACTTCGCCTGTTACGTCAGTTGTACGGAAATAAAACTGGGGACGGTATTTTTGGAAGAATGGAGTATGACGTCCGCCTTCTTCTTTACTTAATACATAAACCTCACCTTTAAAATCAGTATGCGGCGTAATTGAACCCGGCTTGCAAAGAACCATACCACGACGGATTTGGGTTTTTTCAATACC
Source organism: uncultured Chitinophagaceae bacterium (assembly GCA_964235805.1). Classification (GTDB taxonomy): domain Bacteria; phylum Bacteroidota; class Bacteroidia; order Chitinophagales; family Chitinophagaceae; genus Ginsengibacter. The sequence continues at coordinate 3,474 of CAXSEB010000249.1, forward strand.
ACGTAATAATAAACCTGCATTATCACCGGCTTCACCTTCGTCAAGTAATTTCTTAAACATCTCAACACCTGTACAAACTGATTGCAAAGGCTTTTCCATTAAACCAACAATTTCAATTGCTTCTCCCACTTTAATTCTCCCTCTTTCAATACGGCCTGTAGCAACTGTACCACGACCAGTAATTGAGAAAACGTCCTCAACACTCATAAGGAACGGCTGATCAACCGGACGAGGAGGTAAAGGAATGTATGTATCAACAGCATCCATTAACTCGTCAATTTTGGCTGTCCACTTTTCATCACCAGCCAAAGCGCCTGTTGCAGAACCCTGGATAATCGGTG
>CAXSEB010000250.1:0-3779 GCA_964235805.1 uncultured Chitinophagaceae bacterium
AAGCCTGCAACGGTAACATCACTTATTTCTTACCAGTTGTTTAAATGAAATTTACCTAAATGACCAACACCAAAAACGCCTATTGTAAGCATAATCCTAAATTAGCAATAAAGATAGCGAGGAGCAGCAAGCTAAGGCAATTAATAAAAAAGTAATAAAGCTATTTTTAGAATTAATTAATACTTTGGATTTGTTTAGTGCCATACGTTTTTACAAGATTAAATTTCTGCTACAAATTTTTGCACTCTAATGAAAAAAATAATTACCCTGCTGCCACTTTTAATATCTTGTTGTTCTATTACTTATTGCCAGATGAGCCAAACTGCTTTTAACGAACCGCCGGAATGGAGCAAACATGTTATATGGTACCAGATATTTGTTGAGCGATTTTATAACGGAGATAAAACCAACGATCCAACTGCTGCAAACATAAGTATACCCACAGAAAATGAAGTGCCTAAGAACTGGGCGATAACTCCATGGACTCATGATTGGTACGGGCATGAGCCATGGGAACAAGGTAAACCATTTAACAAAACAGTTCAGTACAGAAGGTATGGAGGAGATCTGCAGGGCATTTTAAACAAGCTTGATTACTTGCAGAACCTTGGTGTTACAGCTCTGTTTTTAAATCCCATAAACGATGCACCGTCACTTCATAAATATGATGCTAAAATTTACCATCACATTGATGTAAATTTTGGACCTGATCCAGTTGGAGATTATAAGATTGTTGCAGCTGAAAACCCGGCTGATGCAGCCACCTGGAAATGGACATCCGCAGATAAATTGTTTTTAAAACTTATCAAAGAAGTACATAAACGTAAGATGAAGATCATCATGGATTATTCATGGAACCACACAGGCATACTGTTTTGGGCATGGCAGGATATATTGAAACACCAGAAAAATTCTTTTTATAAAGATTGGTATTCTATTAATTCGTTTGATGATCCTGCAACAGCCAAAAATGAATTTTCTTATGAAGGATGGCTTGGTATAAAGAGCCTGCCGGAATTAAAGAAGATTAATGTAAAAGGCATACGCATTAATGGTCATCCTTATGAGGGAAATATAAACGATGGGGCAAAGCAACATATTTTTAATGTTACTAAAAGATGGATGGCTCCCGATGGAAATAGTGCAGACGGAATTGATGGTTTTCGTTTAGACGTTGCCGACCAGATACCAATGGGTTTTTGGAGGGATTTCAGGACGTATGTGAGATCCATAAACCCTGATGCATATTTGGTTGGTGAAATTTGGTGGGAACAATGGCCTGATAAGTTAATGAATCCCGTTCCTTATACCAGTGGCGACATTTTTGATGCTGTGATGTTTTACCAGGCATACCGGCCTGCAAGATATTTTTTTGCAAAAACAGATTTTGAAATTGATGCAGCGCAATTTAAAGACAGCCTTCAGCTTGAATGGAACCGGCTTGCTACAGCAAACCGCTATGCGATGATGAATGTTTCATCTACACATGATGCACCAAGATTGCTTAGCGACTTTTATAATACTAATAAGTATAAATATCATGCAACGCCAAATGATGATTCCACGTACAAAACAGGCAAGCCGGACGCAGAAACGTATCAGCGACTGAGATTATACCTTATTCATTTATTTACCAGCATTGGATCGCCCCAAATATGGAACGGTGAAGAAATGGGTATGTGGGGCGGCGATGATCCTCATCCAAGAAAACCGTTATGGTGGAAGGAATATAATTTTCAGCCGGAAACAAGAAACAACTTTCAGCCAGGACCAAAACAGTATGACCATATTGGGTTTGATCAACAGCAATTTGACCTTTACAAAATGCTTATTAAGATGCGCAAGGCGAATGCAGTATTAAGTTCTGGTAATATAGAGTTTTTAACGGCGAAAGGAAAAATGCTCGCTTATAAAAGATCAGATGCTAAAAGTGAAATCGTTGTTTTATTCAACCTGGAACAACACGCGAGAGTCTTCTCTTTACCAGGAAAATCAACTTATGTAGATCTTTTGACTGACAAACTGGTGAAGTCAACCTCGATATCTTTAAATACATTAAGCGCTGCTGTTTTAAAGAAGCTGTAATTATAATTGTTGATCAGACCTATAAAGACTAATTAATTTTAAGAAAAAAATTCCAATAAATCATCTCAATACATCTTTTAAACGCTTTACTTTGCCCAATCTTTATGTCCTTATTTATTACATCATTAAACTCCGGCAGTAATGGCAACTGCTATTATGTTGGCAATGAAAGAGAGGCAATACTTGTGGACGCAGGTATTTCATGCCGCGAGATAGAAAAACGTTTGAAGAGATTAGGATTATCAATTAATAAAATAAAAGCTGTCTTTATATCTCATGAGCATACAGACCATGTTTGCGGCTTGCCTGTACTGGCCAATAAGTATAAACTGCCTGTATATGTAACCGATGCCACATTAAGCAATACCAGGTGCAGCATTGATAAAGAACTTACAAGAACCTTTGTAGCACATGAGCCTGTTGTTATTGGAAACCTTACTGTTGTTGCTTTTCCTAAATTTCATGATGCATGCGATCCGTATAGTTTTATGATTTGCAGCAATAATGTAAGAGTTGGTGTGTTTACTGATATTGGTATTGCGTGTAAACAAGTGATAAATTATTTTAAACAATGCCATGCAGCTTTCCTCGAAACAAATTATGATGATACAATGCTTCAGCAGGGAAGCTACCCCTACTTTTTAAAAAAACGAATTAGTGGTGATAGCGGCCATTTGTCCAATAAACAGGCCCTTGAATTATTTTTGACTCATAAGCCAAAGTTTATGAGTTACCTCTTCTTGTCTCATCTTTCCAAAAATAATAATTGCCCTCAGCTTGTTCAACAGCTATTCACACAAAATGCTAATGGAGTAAAAATGGTAGTAGCATCAAGAGAACAGGAAACAGCTGTATATCACATTTACGATGCAAATAGCGGCAAAGTTGTTCACAGGCATCCTGTTACTTCAGCACAACTTGCATTTTCGTTTACTTAGGTATTAATCAATATGTATCTGTAGATTTATTTAATGTGGAGATAAAACACTTACTAACTTAAAGCATCTCCTTTAATTTTTGTACTACAATATTTACTTCATCGAAGGTGTTATGTTTACAAAAAGAAAAACGAACGGTAACCTGCTCAGCGTTATTATTTATTGCCTGGATAACGTGGCTGCCGGCGTTTGCACCTGAAGTACAGGCACTGCCGCCACTTGCACAAATATTATTTATGTCCAGGTTAAAAAGCAACATTTCTGAACGTGCCGACTTTGGAAAACCAGCACTTAAAACTGTGTACAGGCTATCGCCTTCAGGATCACCATTAAAGTTTACTTGCGGAATAAGTCTTTTAAGCTCATTCAGCATATATAACTTTAAACTTTTGATATAAGCGCTGTCTTCCTCATAATTTTTACTGGAAAGTTCAAGTGCCTTGGCAAAGCCAACAATGCCATAGATATTTTCTGTGCCGGCACGCATGTTTCGTTCCTGTGAGCCGCCATGTAAAAAAGGCTTAATTTTTATGTGCTGGTTTATATATAAAATACCTATGCCTTTAGGGCCATGAAACTTATGTGCAGAACCAGTGACAAAATCTACGGGAGTATTTCGCAAATCAAAATTATAATGACCAACCGTTTGTACAGTATCGGAATGAAAAACGGCGTTATATTTCTTACATAAATTACCAACAGTATGCAAATTTGTAATGTTTCCTATTTCATTATTGGCATGCATTAAAGTTACCA
>CAXSEB010000251.1:0-2709 GCA_964235805.1 uncultured Chitinophagaceae bacterium
TTTGGATCGGCACAGGTAACGGTCTGCAAAAACTAAGCGCCGACCGCAGATCAATTAAAACTTACCTGGCCGTAGCTAATGGATCAGTAAAAGTAAAGAAAGGCATATATGCCATTGCAGAAATGCATGATAGCAGCATATGGTGCAGCTCCAACGATGGATACTTATACCGCTCTAAGGATAAGGATTCTTTTATTCGTATTCCCGGTACATTTATCGCTGATTATAAAAATATCCCCAGGGTAGTAATGCATATTGCCGAGGATAATAACCAACAAGTATGGGTTGCAGATAATTTATATGGTTTTCAAAAGTTAACTGTTGCAGGTGAGGTACTCGGCAACTTCCGGTCTGTGGATTATAAAGTTAATATTGCAGGCTTTGCAAATAAATCAACATTCTTTTACGCCACTCAAAAAAATGTTAGTACCTATTCTTTTCAGCAAAATAAATTTATTACCCAACAAAGCATTGAATTAATAAGCTTATTAACAAGCCCTATCCGGTGCGTTTACCAGGATAGCAAAGGCTACCAGTGGCTTGTTACCCAAACCAGGCTTATCCGTTTTAACCCGGTATTAAAGCAGGCAGAAGACCTTACACAAAACTTTACAAACAGCGGCGCAAGTTTGTTTCAAATAACGTGCATGTATGAAGATAATAACGACCAGCTTTGGTTTGGTTCTTATTTTGGCGTTTACAAATTAAATAACAGGAACAATATTTTCAATATTATTTCTCTTCCGGAAGGGATGGGAGTAAACGCATACTTTAGTACACGAGGTATTATGCAGGCAGCTAACAATAATTTATTTATTGGCAGTTACAGCGGTTTTTATGAGTACAATAAAGCTTCCAATCATTTTACAGAGTTTAAAATTAAGAAAGATGATAAGCTGGTGAATCCACTGGTAAGGGCTATGGTTAATGATAGCAATGGAAATTTATGGCTTGCAACCGAAGCTAACGGGCTGCTGCATTTCAATACTGCAAATCACGCCTTTGCCGCTAACCTGGATAAAAGAATTGTGCCCGGTAAATCTGAACCAAATACCGTTTTATCTCTTCAAAATAATTCTTTATTAAAAGATAATACAGGGCAGCTATGGCTTGGCGGATATGATAACTTATATACATTCAACACGGCGAGCAATATAGCAAATGTATTTACCTGGGGAGAAAAAAAACAAAGCTTGTTGTCGCAACGGGTAATGGTGATTCACCAAAGTCCTGACAAATCCATTTGGGTGGGAAGTGATTATGGGCTTTATCATTTTAATATAGATAAAAGATTGATTGGTTACTTTACTTCATCTGCAAAAGCTAACGGGCAGCAAAAGCTGACTAATAATTTTATTAACTGCCTTTACCAGGATGGCAATGGACTGCTATGGATAGGCACAAAAGGCGGCGGCATTGATGTGCTGAACCCATTAAATGGTAAGGTGCAGCAGGTGTACACTACAAAAGATGGCCTCGCAGATGATAAAGTATGTGCCATATTGCCTGGTGCAAAAGGTCAGCTTTGGATAAGCACCTACAATGGCCTCTCCTGCCTTGATATAAAGAGCAAATCTTTCCGGAACTTTTATGTAAGTGATGGCTTACCTGTAAACGAATTTAACCAGGGCTCTGCGCTTGCAGCACAGGATAGTACATTATATTTCGGCTCAATGAATGGCATTGTTTACTTTAACCCGAATAAACCGCTGCCTGCTCTAAAACAGTCAGAAGTGATGCTTACAAAGCTGGTAAAGCATAATGGAAAAGAAAATAAAATAGAGGAAACAAACTTAGATATTCATGCTTTACAAAGTATCAGGCTCGATTATAAAGATCACTTCTTTACAGTTTATTTTACGCTTAAAGATTACTTTGAATATGATGATGCTAATTGCCAGTTTGCTTATAAATTAGATGGTATTATAAATCAATGGCAAAATATTGGTGCCACCAACTATATACAGTTTGCCGGTTTGCCTGCGGGTAAATATTTATTAAGAATAAAAGGGATGGGCAGCGATGGAGTTTGGGGAGAGAAAGAATTTAAAATCCCCGTGGTGATTGATGCGGCCTTTTACGCTACTAAATGGGCCTATGCATTCTATGTGTTTTCAGCTTTGCTTATTACTGTTATCATTTATCGCTTACAGGTTGGCCGTATTCGTCTGCAGAATACGTTGCAGTTAGAGCAGTTGCAGAGGGAAAAACAGAAGGAGCTTGACCAGGTTAAATCAGATTTCTTTACTAATATTACTCATGAGTTTCGTACACCTTTAACGCTTATTATCAGCCCGTTAGAAGAAATACTTAATAAACAGATTTATCCTGAACCTGCAATATTAAAGCAACAGCACAATATTATATACCGCAATGCACAGCGTCTTCTCCGCCTTATAAATCAATTGCTGGATTCTGCCAAACTTGAGGCTGGCAGCATGCACTTATCACAAGCACATGGAAACATTAGTTTATTTGCAGGGCAACTGATAGAAGCTTTTCAGCTGCAGGCAAAAAAGAAGAACATTAAACTGGACTTGATTCCGCAAGATAATTTCCCTGACAAGTATCTTTTCGACATGGAAAAAATAGAGAAGATAATATATAACCTTATATCTAATGCTATAAAATATACACCTCCCGGCGGTATTATTAAAGCAGAAGTTTTATGTGAGTCATCTGCGCATAACAACCTGCTTATCATAAAAG
>CAXSEB010000251.1:2719-3743 GCA_964235805.1 uncultured Chitinophagaceae bacterium
TCTTTGATCGCTTTTACCAGGTAGATACACAATATACCAACGGCTCCGGGCTTGGATTATTTCTTGTAAAAGAATTTACCGAACTGATGGGCGGCCATGCAGAAGTAAACAGTGAACCGCAAAAAGGAACTTCCTTTAAAGTGACCATTCCATTGCTGCAGGCAGAAACTTTATCGCCTGCAGCAACATTACCGGCATTGCAGGTAATTCATTTAGAAGAGGAAGCGGTTGTACCACAGCATCAATCTTTACTTCCAGAGTCTGTTCCATTAGTATTGGTGGTAGAAGACCATGACGGCCAGCGTAATTTTATTGCATCAGGCCTGGCGGCCAAATACCGGGAAATTACTGCAATCAACGGGGCTGAAGGCTGGCAAACAGCACAGGATGAATTACCCGACCTGGTAATTTCTGACGTAGCTATGCCTGAAATGGATGGTTTCACACTTACCCAGCTTATAAAAGATACTCCGCTCACTACTCATATAGCGGTTATTTTGCTTACCGCTAAGGCATCTTCTCAAAACCGGCTGCATGGCCTTAACACCAACGATTATCTTACCAAGCCTTTTAATTTGCAGGAGTTACACCTGCGGATAGCTAATTTGCTAAGTCACCAGCAAAAGCTTCGGGAGTATTGGCATAATCAGTTTATAGTGCCTGCCTCCAAGGATGTTATGCCGGTAGAACAGCCTGCAATTGAAGATCCGTTTTTGCTTGCCGTAAACCCTGTACTTGAGCAGGAATTAGCGAATGCAGATTTTACAGTAGAACAACTTGCCCGGCAAATGACCGTAAGCACCCGTACCCTTCACCGTAAACTTTCTTCTTTAACAGGGATGAATGCCACAGAACTTATCCGCTCTTATCGCCTCAGCAAGGCAGCCGTTTATTTAAAAGAAGGGCAGTCAGTATCAGATGTTGCATGGAAAGTTGGCTTTGAAAATCTTTCTTATTTCTCCAAATGTTTTAAAGAGCAGTATTCTGTTACGCCTTCAGGATATGGTTCTCAGAATTGAGATGA
>CAXSEB010000252.1:0-3739 GCA_964235805.1 uncultured Chitinophagaceae bacterium
GTATTCCTTATGACAGTGATGAAGCAAGAGGAATTGCCGGCGCCATTACTGCAATCATGACGGGCGTTGCTTATAAAACATCCGCAGAGCTGGCCCAACATCTTGGCCCTTTCGATAAATACCAAAAGAACAAACGGCATATGCTTAAAGTGATGCGTAATCACCGTGCTGTAGCTTATGACGCACTTGATGCGTATGAAAGCATTGAAATAAAACCCAAAGGAATTGATGCTAAATATTGTCCTGATTATTTATTAAAGGCAGCAACAAAAGCCTGGGATGATGCAGTAATGCTTGGTGAAATTTACGGATACCGCAATGCGCAAACAACGGTTATTGCGCCAACCGGTACTATTGGTTTAGTGATGGATTGCGATACTACCGGTGTTGAGCCAGACTTTGCTTTAGTGAAGTTTAAAAAGTTAAGCGGCGGCGGTTACTTTAAGATCATCAACCAAAGTGTGCCGCAGGCTTTAAGAAATTTAAAATACAGCGAAAAGGAAATAACTGAAATTGTAAATTATGCAAAAGGTCATGCTACTTTAAAAGGCGCTCCATTTATAAATCCTCAAAGTCTTGCAGAAAAAGAATTTAAGGCTGATGAAATCGCTAAGTTGGAAGCCTCAATGCGTTCTGCATTTGAGATTGGCTTTGTATTTAATGTATATAATTTAGGAGAAGAATGTCTTAAACGCCTCGGTTTTACGCCTGCTCAATACAACAATTTTGAATGGAGCTTATTGGAAGCGTTAGGCTTTACGGATGAACAAATTGAGAAGGCCAACGAATACATTTGCGGCACCATGACCATCGAAGGCGCTCCTTATTTAAAAGATGAACACCTGCCTGTTTTTGATTGCGCTAATAAATGCGGGCAAAAAGGTCAGCGGTTTATTCATCATAGCGGCCACATTAGGATGATGGCAGCGGCGCAACCTTTCATCAGCGGGGCAATTTCTAAAACTATCAATCTTCCCAACGAAGCCAGTGTTGAAGAAATTGAAGAAGCTTATAAGCTTAGCTGGCAATTAGGATTAAAGGCGTGTGCATTATATCGTGATGGCTCCAAACTATCGCAGCCACTCAGCAATAAGAGTGATAAAAAACCAAAAGCAACAGATAAAAAGGAAGAAGAAATTTCTGATGCAGCAGCACAAGTTTCTTCCTTGGTTGATATGGGTAAATTAACTGTTGAAGAATTGCTTGATGAAGTAAACAAAAGAGTGCAAAGCAGCGCCGATACTGCATTAAAGCGCCAACTGGCTATGATAGTAGAGCGAAGAGCATTACCTGCAAAGAGAAGAGGCTTTACACAAAAAGCAAAGATCAACGGGCAGGCACTGTTTTTGAGAACAGGTGAATACAGCGATGGAACTCTTGGAGAAATTTTTATTGATATGGCTAAAGAAGGCGCCACTATGCGCAGCATGCTTAACTGCTTTGCTATAGCTATCTCTATAGGTTTACAATATGGTGTTCCTTTGGAAGAATTTGTAGAGAAATTTGTGTTCACCCGTTTTGAGCCGTCAGGTATGGTCGATCATCCAAACATAAAAACAACTACTTCTATTATTGACTTTATGTTCCGTTCACTTGCTTATGAATATTTAGGCAGAAATGATCTTGTGCATGTGTTGGATAAACCTGAAGTTCAAAATCTTGGCAACGAAGCATGGGATACTACAACACCTACTATTGGCGAAAGAAAACAAGAGCTAAGTGAAGTGCGTGTAATAGGAAGTCCGGCTAATAGCACTGTGCAACCGCAAAGTGCAAAGGCGCACCGTGTTGATTCAGTTAAAAAAGTAAATAATAGTTCAGATGCAGTTAACGCTGCTGCTAAAAATATGCAAAGCGATGCACCTGCATGTAACACCTGCGGGCACATAACCATCCGAAGCGGTACATGTTATAAATGTTTAAATTGTGGGAATAGTATGGGCTGCAGTTGAGAACCCTCTAAATCTCCCTAAAGGGAGACTTAAGCTTTGTCTGAAGTTAACAGAATTTATTAGCCGTCTAATGGACGGCTTTTTTGTGATGCGATTCCTAAGTGATTTAAGTGTTCTATAGTCTATTTAGCCTCATAGAGGCGACATATCTGTAGCCGGAAATAGTATTTAAAAATAGCTCCATGGGAGCGATATGTAAAATCTCAATCGATTTAAATGTCATTACAGGGATCAAAACTTTATCGTGTTAATAGAGAAAATATTAATTCACTTAATTTGCGTTTTAATTAAATATTATGTTCACTAAAGTGTATTCCTTATTTCTCATTTTCATATTATCTCTTAACTCTCAAATTAGTTTTTCCCAAAAGGCAACCGGCCTTGTAAGCGGTCCGTGGGCGGGCAATGTAGAACTCCGTAATGCCACGATCTGGCTTGAGGTAAATCCGCAGGTTAAAAGCGTTTCAGTAAAATATAGTAAAGAGGGTAAGGGCGCAACCGCTAAAACCATTTCTTATAAAGGAGAATTAGGCAAAGATTTTAACCCTGTAAAAGTTGAGTTGAATGGATTGGATTTTAATACCGCTTATACTTATTCTGTTGTAATAGATAACAAACCTGTTACGTCATCTTACCCATTAAAATTTACTACACAGGATCTCTGGCAATTTCGCAAGCCTGCGCCGGACTTTAGTTTTTTAACCGGAAGTTGTGCATACTTTAATGAGCCTGGGTTTGACCGACCGGGTAAACCTTATGGCGGAGATTCTTCCATATTTGAAACTATGGCAAAATCACCCGCAGCTTTTCATTTATGGTTGGGTGATGATTGGTATACAAGAGAAGTTGATTACGGTACAGCATGGGGATTAAACTACAGGGCAAGTCACGACAGGGCGCAACCCATATTGCAAAAAATGATGAGCAGTATTCCGCAATATGCAATTTGGGATGATCATGATTACGGCCCTAATGATGCCGGTAAAAGTTATATTTTAAAAGAAGAGAGCCGCAAGATTTTTATGGATTATTGGTGCAATCCAAGTTACGGCCAGGAAGGTAAAGGTATTTACACGAAAGTAAGTTACAGTGATGTAGACCTTTTCTTAACTGACGACAGGTATTTTAGGAGTGAAGATGAAATACCCGACAGCATCAACGGACAACCAAATGAACGCAAAACTTTTTTTGGTGGGATGCAAATGGAGTGGCTGGAAAATGCTTTGTTATTCAGTGACGCAACTTTTAAAATAATCGCTATAGGCAGCCAGGTTCTAAATCCATATTCACAATTTGAGTGCATGAAGCATTACACAGCTGAATACAACGAGCTGATGAATTTTATCGGTTCGCAAAAAATTAAAGGTGTATTATTCTTTACAGGTGACAGGCATCATAGTGAGATTATAAAGCAAGCCAGGCAAGGTTTGTATCCTTTATACGATGTTACTATTTCGCCTTACACATCCGGCATAGGCAAAGTAAGAGGCGCCGAAATAAATAACGACGCAAGAGTAAAAGGCACATTGGTAGAAGAACAAAACTTTGGCAGAATAACAATCTCAGGAAAGAAAAATGAACGTGTTTTAAAAGTTGAATTTATCGGTATAAAAGGCGATAAGCTGGCAGAATGGTCTGTTGCGGAAAATGAGATTGGAAATACAACAAAAAACAGGTAATAATAAACCATTTCCGGTAAATATGTTTTCAGTAGACAGCTTTTGCATGGTAAAACAAATTTTAAATTTAAGTAGTATCCAAGCCGCGAAAACATTTTTTTACTTGTC
>CAXSEB010000253.1:0-3717 GCA_964235805.1 uncultured Chitinophagaceae bacterium
CGAATTACCACCTGATGACAGAACATCATTTCTTGAATATTTGCCAAATGAAGTGGTGAGAGAATTAGTTAAAACACTAAGCCCGGAAGAAAGAAAAAAAACTCTTTCACTTTTAGGTTATCCTGAAAACAGCGTAGGCAGGTTGATGACTACTGATTATGTTTATGTATATGAAAACAATACAGTAAAAGAGGTTTTAGAGACGATAAGAAAGGTTGGCAAGAACAGTGAAACAATCGATGTAATTTATGTTATAAACCACAACGGCGAATTACTTGATGATATACGGATACGGGAGTTTATTCTTGCACATCCGGATGAGAAAGTGTCTGAACTTATGGATGAAAGAGTGATCTCCTTAAATGTAAACAACGACCAGGAAGTGGCCAATGAAGTGTTTAAAATGAACAACCGGGTTGCATTACCTGTGGTTGATGATTATAATGTTTTGTTGGGGATTGTAACAATTGACGATGTGCTTTGGATAACAAATGAAGAGTTTAGTGAAGATATTCAAAAGATAGGCGGCGCTGAAGCTCTCGATCAGCCTTACCTGGAGACGCCTTTTATAAGTCTTATAAAAAAAAGGGTTGGCTGGCTGATAATCTTATTTTTAAGTGAAATGCTTACCGCTACTGCAATGGCATATTACAACGATGAGTTAGCAAAGGTGCTTATCTTAACCAACTTTATTCCTCTTATTATGTCAAGTGGCGGCAACAGTGGCTCGCAGGCTTCTACATTAATTATACAGGCTATGGCTTTAGGCGAAGTTGCGGTGGCGGATTGGTGGCGGGTTATGCGTCGTGAGATTTTATCCGGATTGATGCTTGGGGCAATTCTTGGTGCTATTGGATTTTTAAGAATTCTTACCTGGCATACCTTAATGCATCACGGCGTATTTAAAGATTTATATGGGATTAATTGGTTGTTGATTGCATTAACTGTTAGTTTTTCTTTGGTTGGAGTTGTGCTCTGGGGCTCACTAACAGGAAGCATGCTGCCGATCTTGTTAAAAAAATTAGGTGCAGATCCGGCATCTTCTTCTGCACCATTTGTTGCAACATTGGTTGATGTAACCGGATTGATAATCTATTTTAATGTTGCCCTGTTTTTCATGAAAGGTATAATGCTTTAAAAACATCAGAATTCTTGCCTTGTTCCAAAAATGAATAAAGTTGAACACATCACTTTGTTTGTTTGAAGCAATATTCAATAATAACAACAATTGATCGTTATCTTTTATAAAATCAGACTATGTGCGGTATTGTAGGCTACATCGGGCCAAGGCAAGCTTATCCAATTATCATAACAGGGCTTAAGCGCCAGGAGTATCGTGGTTACGACAGTACTGGCGTCGCTTTAATAAACCATGATCTTAAGGTATATAAAAAGAAAGGTAAGGTAGCAGAACTCGAAGAATACTTAATAGGAAAAGATGTAAGTGGAAACGTCGGCATGGGCCATACACGCTGGGCTACACATGGGGAGCCAAGTGATAGAAACGCTCATCCGCACCAAAGCGCATCCGGCCAATTAGCAATGATTCATAATGGGATTATTGAAAACTATAACCAGTTAAAGCAGGAACTTCTTAATAAAGGATACCAGTTTAATAGCGATACTGATACAGAAGTTTTATTGAATTTTATTGAAGAGATACAAAAAAACAACCAGTGTATTTTAGAAGAAGCTTTGCGTATTGCTCTAAAAAGAGTTTCAGGAGCATATGTTGTTCTATTGCTTGATCAAAATAATCCAGACACAATCATAGCCGCAAGAAAAGGTAGTCCTTTAGTAATAGGTATTGGTAAAGGTGAACACTTTCTGGGCTCTGATGCAACACCTATGCTCGAGTACACCAAGGAAGTTGTTTATGTAAACGATTATGAAATTGCGATCATCAAAGCTGATGAACTGATCCTCAAAAATTTAGGCAACGAAAGGCAAACACCTTATATATCTAAGCTCGATATCGAACTTGCAGCGATTGAGAAAAGCGGCTACGACCACTTTATGCTTAAAGAAATTTTTGAACAGCCTAATACTATTTATGATTGCTTTCGTGGAAGGTTAGACGCACTTGCGGGAACTATTACAATGAGTGGAGTTGAAAATTATATGCAGGAATTTAAGACCGCTAAGCGTATCATTATTGTTGCCTGCGGTACAAGCTGGCATGCTGGCCTAATAGCAGAATATGTTATTGAAGAATTATGCCGCATTCCCGTTGAGGTAGAATATGCATCAGAATTCAGGTATCGCAACCCGATAATAAATAGTGGTGACGTAATAATTGCCATTTCTCAAAGCGGCGAAACGGCAGATACGTTAGTTGCAATTGAAAAAGCAAAAGAACAAGGCGCAATTATTTTTGGAATTGTAAATGTTGTGGGATCTTCAATTGCACGGATTTCACATGCAGGTGCTTATACGCATGCAGGCCACGAAATTGGCGTTGCTTCTACAAAAGCCTTTACCACCCAATTGGCTGTACTTACAATGATGGCTCTAAAAATTGCAAAAGAAAAACAAACCATATCTCCTGAAAAATACAGCAAGCTCTTATTTGAAATGGAAGATATCCCGCAAAAGGTTGATTCAATTTTAAAGAATGCAGATGAATTGAAATTTATTTCAGATAAATACAAAGACTGTAATGATGCCTTATATCTTGGCCGTGGCTATAATTTTCCTGTGGCTTTAGAAGGCGCTTTAAAACTTAAAGAAATTTCTTACATACATGCCGAAGGTTATCCTGCGGCTGAAATGAAACATGGACCTATAGCTCTTGTAGATGAAAAATTACCAGTGGTATTTGTTGCTACTCACGATGAATATCACAATAAAATTGTAAGCAACATCCAGGAAATAAAAGCAAGAAAAGGAAAAGTTATTGCTATAATAACCGAAGGCGATGATACAATCCCAACCATGGCAGATGATGTATTTAAAGTTCCGGCGGCTGATGAAATAGTTGCGCCAATGCTTAGTGTTATTCCCTTACAGCTTCTCTCGTATTACATTGGTGTTGCAAAAGGTTGTGATGTTGATAAGCCACGCAATCTTGCAAAGTCAGTAACAGTAGAATGATTACATAAACATCACACCAATTAAAATGAGCAATGGAAAATAACGAGGTCTTATTATCCATTCTTAATTTCAAATTATCAATTGAGAAATGAACATCATCAAGAAACATCCTGTCAGCAATCTTGGATACGGATTTATTGATAAAAAATTTTTACCAAAAGGAAAAGATGAATATTATTTACGTAACGAACAAAATAAAAATGGCATCGTTTATAGAAAGCTAACCAGCCATGAAAGAGAAACGCTTATAAAAAATGGCAATAGTTCTGATGACTGGGATGAAGTATATGTGTCAGAAATATTTGATGCAAGCCTTATAAGGGTGTGCAAATTTTACGGTTTGGTTCGTATCGGTAACCTTGAACCGTTTTACCTTGAATTTAATAATTTAAGAATGCCTGTAGGCATTTATAACAGCACTATAATCAGTTGTGATATTGGCAATAATGTTTGTATTGATAACGCTGCATACCTCAGTCACTACATTATAGGTAACGAAGTAATGATAGCAAATGTGAATGAGCTTGCCACAACTGACTATGCAAAATTTGGCAACGGTATATTAAAAGAAGGTGAAGCAGAAAAGACAAGAATATGGATGGAGCTGAGAAATGAAAATGGCGG
>CAXSEB010000254.1:0-2431 GCA_964235805.1 uncultured Chitinophagaceae bacterium
ATTATCTTACTGTCGGTGGGATAATATTTACAAACCCGGTGATAGACGGAAATCAAACTATTACAGGTTTCAGTGATATAACCTGGAGCTCTGCAACCCAAACCATCAATTTAACAGTTAACGGTACAGCTGCTACCATTACCGGTATTGTTGTTCCTCTTAAAGTAGATGTAACAGCACCAAAAAGATGGTGGCAGTATGCAGTAGACAATGAAGGTTACTGGATTTCTATAACTGGCTTTCATGTAAACGGCGCTGATGATGCTTTTGGGCTTCAGTCGCTTACCAGCGGAACATCTACTTATTATTTTTTACTATACTGGCCAAAGTATGATACCAATAATGATTTTTTTGGTCCTGTGTTTTTGAACGCTGCAGGTGACTCTGCGCAATTAGCTTATGGAAGCGCTCCAAAGGTTCCAACTTTTACATCAGATGGGCGTGCAATATTTAGTGAGCTTGGTTCTTACGGAACTTATCCTTCCTCAGGCCCTGCCGCTAAAAGCAAAACGTTATTGTACAATCCCGCTGGATATTATTTTGTGCAAACCAGCGAAACTTCGTATGATATGGTAAGTGCCTCAGATGGAAAATCATGGATAACATGGCTTTTTTAAAGTACTGTCCACTTTAAAAAAGGCTATAGCGTAAAAAATAATAAAGATCCAGAAATATTTTCGCAAGGGAGGCGATATTCTCTGAAAGTTTGCATAAATTGAATTTTGTTTCCATTATTTTAAATACTCATAAATTGCCATTAGTGCAATCTTTAACTTAAAACTAAAAGCGCATGAAACTCAGGCTCTCTTCAATTCCGATTATTTTATTCTTAGCAATTACAGTTATAATTGCCTCTTGTACCAAAGAAGGTCCGGCAGGCGCAACAGGTCCGGCAGGCCCACAAGGACCCGCTGGAACAGCAGGAGCTGCGGGAGCCGCGGGTGCAGCAGGAGCAAAAGGAGATACGGGAGTAGCCAATGTAAGATATTCTGATTGGTTGAACGTTGCTTATAGTCCCAATGCGGATAGTAGCGTTTGGGTAGCTAAAATTCCTGCTCCTGGGCTGGTTGATTCAATTTTAAACCAGGGAGATGTAAAAGTCTTTCTTAACGCAGGAAGCGACTCGGCCAATAGCCAGTTTGTTTTTCCATTGCCTATATATGAGCCTTATCTTGTAGGTGCTATTATAAACCCATATTTCCAAAGGGATTCTATTCTATTAGTGTCTTCTGCTGACATGGGCTCGTTCGCCGATAATGGTAATAATTATTTTCAGTATAGGTATATACTTATTCCCGGTGGTGTAAAAATTGGCCGTGGGGTTAAAACAATTAACTGGAATGATTACAAACAGGTTAAGGCATATCTTAAACTCAACGATTAAATAAGTTAATTAGAATTGTGGTTTTTATTGATGAATAACAGTCATCTTAAACACACTGATTAAACACTTTAGTGGTTTCAAAAGCCCGTCAATTTATGACGGGTTTTTTATTTCAATTTATATTAGATTTTAAACAGATTTAAAAATCAAAATATGTAACATTGCACAGTAAGCTTTTCTAAATGCTGCTATAATAATCTAAACATGTATTTCAATTTTATAAGGGTTGATAAAAGTGTTATACAGCGGACCTTCCAGGCTTTAATTTTAATCCATTTATTATTGTTTTCGTTTAGATCTGATGCACAGCATAAAAGTCGCACATCATTTAATTCAGATTGGAAATTTATTCTTGATAGCACAAATGATTATTCAGGAGAAAACGTAAATGATGCTAAATGGCGCAAGCTTAACTTACCTCATGACTGGAGCATCGAAGGTGAGTTTAGTGAAAAGAATCCTGCAACTCCCGGTGGAGGCGCATTGCCTGGCGGCGTCGGCTGGTATCGCAAAACGTTTTTAATTCCTTTATCTGAAAAAAATAAATCCTTTTATATTGACTTTGACGGTGTATATAGAAACAGTGAAGTGTTTATTAATGGCCATTCTTTGGGAGTGCGGCCAAATGGTTATATCTCTTTTCAATATGATCTTACGCCGTATTTAAATTACGGTAGCCTCCAAAATGTTATAACTGTAAAAGTTGATAATTTAAAACAACCCAATTCTCGCTGGTACAGTGGTTCAGGAATCTTTAGAAATGTATGGTTAACGGCGCTTAACAAAGTACATATTGATAATTGTGGAACTTTTATAAGTACACCAAAAGTTTCGAACAGCGCTGCTACCGTTAACATTGTAACCACAATTAAAAATAATTATCCGGAGAGAAAGCCTGTTATTTTAAACACTACAATTTATGACGCAACGGGTAAGCAGATTGGCTACTTAAAATCAAACGCTATTGCGGATACTTCGGCGAATGCATCTCCAAATAATATTAAACAATCTCTGGTAATAACAAGGCCTAAACTTTGGTCCGTTGAT
>CAXSEB010000254.1:2441-3716 GCA_964235805.1 uncultured Chitinophagaceae bacterium
GTTGATAATTCTTATCTATACAAAGCAATTTCTAAAATAGTAGTTGGTGGAAAAGTAATTGATTCTTATGAAACTCCATTTGGCATACGCTACTTTAAATTTGATATTGAAGAAGGCTTTTCTTTAAATGGAAAGCCGCTTAAAATTCTTGGTGTTTGTAATCATCATGACCTGGGTGCTTTAGGTGCAGCAGTTAACACAAGAGCAATTGAAAGACAGTTGCAAATATTAAAAGCGATGGGTTGCAACGGCATTCGTACATCTCATAATCCGCCAGCGCCGGAGCTTTTAGCGCTTTGCGATAAAATGGGTTTCGTTGTAATGGACGAAGCGTTCGATATGTGGGCAAAACAAAAAACGCAGTACGATTATCATCTTTATTGGGATCAATGGCATAAAAAAGATCTTGAAGACCAGGTATTACGGGACAGGAATCATCCTTCAGTTTTTATCTGGAGCGTAGGTAACGAAATTGGTGAACAATGGGATGATAAAACAAAGCCTGATACAACAGGACGTTCCATTGCACGAGAACTGGTAAAAATTGTAAGATCGCTTGATACTTCAAGAGAAATTTCAACAGCAAACAACAATGTAGATACGTCAAATAATTTAATAAGATCAGGTGCATTTGATTTAATTGGTTACAATTACAATCATGATATATGGAATAAATTTCATAACAGGTATCCGGGTAAAAGGATGATTGTTACAGAAAGCACATCTGCGCTGGAAACCCGTGGATATTATGATCCGCTTCCTTTTGATTCTACGCGGCGCTGGCCAAAACGTTGGGATTTGCCTGTAGAAAATGCCAACCCTGATTTTACAGTTTCAGCATATGATAATGTAAGTACGCCGTGGGGCTCTACTCATGAAGAAAGTTTGAAAGCTCTTTTAAAAAACAAGTTTATATCAGGAATGTATGTCTGGACGGGTTTCGATTATCTTGGAGAGCCGACCCCATACTCGTGGCCCGCAAGAAGTTCGTATTTTGGAATTATTGACCTCGCCGGTTTTCCAAAAGACGTGTATTATTTATATCAAAGTATTTTTACTAACAAGCCTGTTTTGCATATTTATCCGCATTGGAACTGGAAAGAAGGTGATACAGTTGACGTGATTGGTTATTACAATAATGCAGACAATGTTGAATTATTTTTAAATGGAAAATCATTAGGTGTTCAGAAAAAAAGTGGCGATGAACTGCATGTAAAATGGCGTGTTACCTTCTCCCCCGGAACTTTAAAAGCTGTATCAAAAAAGAACGGAAAA
>CAXSEB010000255.1:0-3709 GCA_964235805.1 uncultured Chitinophagaceae bacterium
TGATAAAATATATTTTACGCTCTTTTTTTGTAAAGTATGATTTGTAAAAAGGCCAACAGAATAAAAACACTAACAATCCAAAAACACAAATATGCAGCCATTTGTCTAAAAAATTAATATGCAACCAGTCTGTAGCAGGAATATCTTCACCTGGAAGACACATTAAAACTAACACTACAAAAAGCCAGGCAATGCCTGGTATAAATTTTTTGTAAGAGATCTTCCTCATTTACTACCTCTGTAACCGTTTTTTTTACTGTTTTATTGGTGCTGCCGTTATTTCAAGCAACTAATTGTTGATAGGAAGCAGCATCCATAAGCTTTTCAACTCCATCCGGATTATCTACTTTCATTTTTATCATCCATCCTTCGCCATAAGGATCAGTATTTACAAGCTCGGGCCTCGATTCTAATGCCGGGTTTATTTCATTTATCGTGCCTGAAACCGGTAGAAAAAGATCACTGACCGTTTTTACAGCTTCCACCGTTCCAAAAACCGTTTCTGCCTGCAGCGCCCTGCCTTTTGTTTCAATATCTACATAAACAATATCTCCCAACTCAATTTGTGCAAATTCTGTTATGCCGATAGTGGCAACATCTCCCTCTAATTTTATCCATTCATGATCTTTTGTGTAACGAAGATTTTCTGGAAAAGTCATATACTTGATTTATGCTTAATTAATAGTTTTAGTTTATACTAGTGTATGTTACAGCCTTTTTATTCTCATCCTTATATCCTGTAAAGGTCTGTCATTTTTATCTGTTGCAGCTCTTGCTATTTTATCAACCACTTCCATTCCGCTTTCCACTTCTCCAAAAACGGTATAGTTCATATCAAGATGCGGAGTGCCGCCGATTGTTTTATATATTTCCCTTTGCCATAAAGGTATTTTTCTTTTTAGGCGATAAGTTTCCACAGAATCTAATCCTGCATCTGTAAATATTTTTCCCTGAACAATATAGAACTGGCTGCCACTGCTGGCTTTTAAAGGATTAACATCATCACTTTCTCTTGCAGCAGCAAGCACACCTCTTTTATGAAAAAGACTTGTATCAAATTCAGCAGGAATTGTGTACGAAGGTCCGCCATTACCGAGTTCAATACCCTCTTTAGCATGTTTGCTGTCAGGGTCTCCGCCTTGTATCATAAAGTTTTTTATAACCCTGTGAAAAAGGAGACTATCATAGTAATGTTGACTTACAAGGTTTATAAAATTGTTCCTGTGCAAAGGCGTTTTATCATATAATTTAATTGTGATAAGTCCCGAGTCAGTAGTTATCTGTACTCTATTGGCACTATAGTTTTTTACTGCAATATTTTTTGGAGATGAACAGGCGGTTAGAAAAACCAATACTAATATTGACAAAACCTTTCTGATCATAATTGTTTAGAGAAGTTGATTGTTTTCAAAGTAAAGCAATACGTGGTCTTTTAAGTAATTTTCCTGCTCTATCGTGTTAAATCGAGGAAGCTCAATTAGTTGTTTAAAGTGTGGCCATCCTTCATCATCAATGCCTTCAAGCTCATAATAGCCGCTTTGGGCAAGCAAAGAACATACAGCAACATGCATAAGATCCTGTTTTTGTTCTTTGGTAAATTTACTTTTAATGTTACCGAATTCCTGAATGCCTATTAAAAATAAAACAGCTTCCATATCCGGCTTTTTCCCGAATTTTTCCATTAGCTTTTCTTCCAGTTTCCACCATCTTAACTGCAAATCATCTTTTGCCTGCATGTTGCAAATCTAAATATTAGCATCTTTGTTTTAAAATGAATTTAAGATGACTTATGTAGTTACAAAAGACGAATTCATCATCTCCACTGAGAAGAAGAAACTTGATATCACATATTTACACCAGTTTCTATCAAAGTCCTATTGGTCACCGGGCATACCTCTCGATGTTATAAAAAAAGCAATTAAATGTTCATTAACTTTTGGAGTTTATCATAATGATAATCAAATTGGTTTTGCAAGAATGATAACTGACAGCGCTACGTTTGCTTACTTGGCAGACGTATTTATTGATGAAAGTTACAGAGGTAAAGGCTTATCAAAGTGGCCAATGGAAGCAATAATTGGTCACCCGGATCTTAAAGGGTTAAGAAGGATTATGCTTGCCACAAAAGACGCTCATGGATTGTATGAGAAGTTCGGTTTTACATTACTTACAAATGCGGGAATATGGATGCACATACATAATCCAAAGGTGTATGAAACCAAATAAAAGTATTTTCGCAAAAAATAAAGATGTTACAGGTTTCATATATAAGGCAGAATACAGAGGTGGTTAAAGAGCGGTTATTAGTAAAAAATTTTAAGGAAATAAGTATTGTTGATAATATCATTTCTTTACACAATGAAAGAAAGCGGCTTCAATTCAATCTTGATGAAACTCAATCAAAAATAAATACAGCGTCAAAGCAAATCGGCCAGTTAATGGCAAGTGGTGAAAAGATGTCTGCCGAAGAGAAGAAGCATGAAGTTGTGGCTCTGAAATCTTCCTTTCAAAATCTTAATGAAAAACTTTCCGCTATAGAAAATGAATTGCATAATGATTTAGTAAAATTGCCTAACATTCCACATGCTTCGGTTCCCCTTGGTAAAACACCAGCAGATAATGTAGTTGTAAGAGAAAGTGGTAATAAGCCTGATCTACCTGCAGCCGCGTTACCACACTGGGAACTTGCAAAAAAATATGAACTTATAAATTTTGAATTAGGCAATAAGCTTACCGGTAGCGGGTTTCCTGTATACAAGAATAAAGGCGCTAAGCTACAAAGGGCCTTAATCCAATATTTTTTATCATATAATACTTTAGCTGGTTATACAGAATATCTGCCTCCGTTAATGGTTAATGAGGCTTCAGCCTTTGGCACTGGTCAGCTTCCTGACAAAGAAGGCCAGATGTATCACGCTACTCTTGATGGCTTATATTTAATACCTACTGCAGAAGTACCACTCACAAATATTTACAGGGATGAAATTGTGAAAGAAAGTGATCTTCCTATAATGATGACGGCTTATACACCTTGCTTTAGAAGAGAGGCAGGAAGTTATGGAAAAGATGTTCGTGGATTGAACCGTGTTCACCAATTTGATAAGGTAGAAATTGTACAATTGGTTCACCCGCAAAACAGTTACCAGGTTCTGGAACAAATGGTTTTGCATGTTGAGGATCTCTTGAAATCTCTTGGGTTTCCGTATCGTATCCTTAGGCTATGCGGCGGTGATATGGGTTTTGCGTCTGCATTAACTTACGACTTTGAAGTGTATAGTGCCGCCCAGCAAAAATGGCTTGAAGTAAGCTCTGTGAGTAACTTTGAAACATTTCAGAGCAACAGGATGAAAATCCGGTTCAAAGACAGTAATGGTAAAATGCAACTGGTTCATTCGCTCAACGGATCGTCATTGGCCTTACCAAGAATTGTTGCTTCGTTGTTAGAAAATAATCAAACTGAAAATGGAATAAAATTGCCGTTGGTACTTCACAAATATTTTGGAGAAGAAAAAATTACTTAGCCTGGAATTCTTTTATCTGTGCATAAACATCGGCAAGTTTAAGAGTATAATCAATAGCGCTTATATACAAAGTTCCTTGCTTTTCTTTTGCATTGGTTAATATCCATTCATCTTTACTTCTTGTGTAAAATTCGGCTGCATATTCCGTGCTGCTAACCATAACGTAATTTTGTAAAGTTGGAATGCTG
>CAXSEB010000256.1:0-3678 GCA_964235805.1 uncultured Chitinophagaceae bacterium
AAGATCAATCCAACTAATCCCCAAACCAGGCTCATACTTTGCTTTACAACAGCCAGCATTACAATAGCAATCAGGAATATAGTTGCTACTTCATTCCAAATGCGTAATTGTTGCGAAGTAAAGCGGAACGTACCTATCATCTGTTCTTTATAAATCTTTTGTAAAGAAAAATGATAAATATATAAGGCTAATACAAACCCAAGTTTTATCGCAAGCCATGTCGGGATACTTCCATAAAGCAGTCCCATCCAAACACCGAAAATTAAAGTAAGAATTGCAGAAGGCCATGTAATACCAAGCCATAATCTTTTTATCATTAGTGAGAATTGCCTTCGCAAGATCTCTTTTTCAACACCAGTCTTTTCTGCAGCCTCAGTGTTATAAATAAACAATCTTACTATATAAAATAATCCGCTAAACCATGTTACAATAAAAATGATGTGCAGTGCTTTTATGTAATTGTACATTCTTAATTGAAAATTGAGAATTAAAAATACAATTGCTACCAACAATGACGAATGACAATTGACCAATGACAGAAACATCACGCCGACCTAATCCATCCCGCCAACGTTTCCACCCAAAGCGGATTAGTATTCAAGCACGGTATCATCGCATAACTTTCGCCTCCGGCATTCATAAAAATTTCTTTCCCTCTTATGGCAATCTCTTCCAATGTTTCCAGACAATCACTTACAAATGCGGGGCAAACTATTAATAATTTTTTTACGCCTTCGCCTGGTAACTGCTGCAAACGTATATCAGTAAACGGTTCCAGCCATCCTTTGCCTAATCTTGATTGAAAGGAAATGCTATATTCCGATGCAGGTATTTGTAATTGTTCTGCTACTGCTTTTGTAGTTGCAAAAACCTGGTGGCGGTAACAAAAGTCATGCGCAGGTGAAGCAACTTCACAACAATTTTTAACCTGAAGACAATGCAAGCCGGTAACATCACTCTTTTTTATGTGCCTTGAAGGAACGCCATGATAACTAAATAATATCTGGTCGTAAGGCTTATCTAAATAAGGTTTTATATTTTGAGAAAGCGCATGTAAATAATTTGGTTCATTATAGAATGGCTTTATAAAATTCAGCTTAAAAGTATATTCTTTCTTTTGATGAATTTCTTTCGCAAACTCAACTGCTGTTTCGAAACTCGACATTGCATAATGCGGATACAAAGGAATTGCAATCACTTCTTCAAGATGTGGTTCTCTTTTAAGCAATGCTTCAAAAGCTTCGTCAGGCGCAGGATTGCCGTATCTCATAGCAATTTCCACAGGCTCAGGGATTAGTTTTTGTAAAGCTTGTTGCAGTTGCCGGGTTAGCACAACTAATGGCGATCCTTCTTTACTCCAAATGGTTTTATAAGCCTCCGCAGATTTCGGCGCTCTAAACGGAACTATAATTCCTTTAACTAATAATGCCCGCAAAAGCCACGGTTTATCAATCACTCTTTCATCCATTAAAAACTGGTCGAGATACTTTCGTACATCGGGTACATCAGTGGAATCCGGCGAGCCAAGATTCATTAAAAGAACACCTCTCTTTTTTATTAATTCCATTGTAAACTATTTGCAAATGTAACATTGAGGAGGAGTAGTAAAAGTTTTGTTGATTATCTTTTTAAATCGTTTTGACAACCTTTCCTCTTTTTATGACGTTTTAATGACTGTTGATCGTTTACATCAAAATATTTTTGCAACCGTAATATTATGCCGTACAGCCAACACAATTTTTTATCTAACTTTTCTATCGCCGGTATAAATTATCGTAAAAGTGATGTTAATGTACGAGGCAAATTCTCTCTTTCACAAGAACAATGTGAGTTTTTATTAAGAGAAACAATTACCAAACAAATTCCCGGCGCTTTTGTTCTTTCAACCTGTAATAGAACGGAAATTTATGGCATAAGCCACCAGCCAAGAGAATTAATAGAGTTATTATGTTTAAACACGCAAGGCACCGTTCAGGATTTTATTGAGCATGGTTATATCAAGCAAGGCCTTGCTGCGGTTGAACATCTTTTTAAAGTTTCAGCCGGACTTGATTCACAAATAATTGGCGACTACGAAATTTTATCGCAATTAAAACATGCAGCCAAAACCGCCAGGG
This sequence comes from uncultured Chitinophagaceae bacterium, assembly GCA_964235805.1. Taxonomy (GTDB): domain Bacteria; phylum Bacteroidota; class Bacteroidia; order Chitinophagales; family Chitinophagaceae; genus Ginsengibacter. The sequence continues at coordinate 2,118 of CAXSEB010000256.1, forward strand.
AACAGGGTTGTATAAATAATTTTTTGGAAAGATTAATAAGCTTTGCGCTGCAATCTTCTAAAGAAATAAAAAGTAAAACACAATTAAGTTCAGGCACTGTTTCAGTTTCTTACGCCGCAATTGAAATTATTAAAGAGAAGATAAATAACCTTGCAAGTAAAAAGATTCTCTTAATCGGCACAGGGAAAATTGGAAATCATATTGCTAAGAATTTAAAAACCTATTTGCCTGATTGTGCTCTTTCTTTTTGTAACAGAACCAATGAAAAAGCTTTACTGCTTGCACAACAATCCAACGCAAATTTTATAGAGTACGAACAGTTGAATGTTGCTGCTGATGCCTTTGATATTATTATAGTAAGCGCCGCTTCCGATAGGTTTATTATCTCTCCTATCCATTTCAAAACTATCAAACCAAGATTAATTCTTGATCTTTCAGTGCCAAAAAATGTTGATCCATCCGTAAACAGTATTGATGGAATTGAATTGATGAATGTAGATGAGATATCTGCTATTCTTAATAACACAATTGATCGCCGCAAGGCTGAAATTCCAAAGGCTATAAATATAATCAACGCTACAATTGACGAAGTAAAAGATTGGTTTGGAATGCAGCTAAATAATCCTGTTTTGCGTAAAGTGAAATTACAGTTGCACGAGTTAAGCAAACAAAATTCCGCTGATAAAGATCATACTGAAAAGATTCATAAAACGGTTTCATCTCTGGCTATTCAACTTCGAAAGCAAAGCAACAAAGGTTGCCAGTGCATTCATGCCATGAATGATTATCTCCACATGAATTAATTATGCCACCACTAAAAATAGGAACGCGTGAAAGTGAGTTAGCGGTGTGGCAGGCAAAGCAAGTGCAGTCGCTTCTTAAACAAAAATTCATTCAATCTGAATTAATTTTTATAAACAGCGAAGGCGATCTTGATCTCACAACGCCTCTCTATGAAATTGGCGTACAAGGAATATTTACCAAGACACTTGACATTGCACTCCTTAATAATCGTATTAATATTGCCGTTCATTCATTGAAAGATGTTCCTACACAATTGCCGCAAGGTATATGCCAGGCAGCAGTTTTAGAAAGAGGAAGCTATAAAGATTTATTAGTTTTCAAAGACAACCATGTAGCTAACAGTTGGCAGTTGGCAGTTGATAGTTTAAACTCCCCTTTAGGGGCTGGGGGTACCATCGCCACCAGCAGCATTCGCAGAAAAGCGCAATGGTTGCATCGTTATCCAAATCATACAATTGAAAACTTAAGAGGTAATGTAAATACACGTTTGCATAAATTAAAAGGAAGTAACTGGGACGCTGCAATCTTTGCTGCGGCAGGTTTAGAAAGAATTAATCTTCGTCCGAAAAATTCAATTGAGTTAGATTGGATGTTGCCGGCACCGGCGCAAGGTGCAATAGTTGTTGTTTGCAGAGAAGGTGATGAAAATACTTTTGATCTATGTCAGTCATTCAACCATAAGCCCACACAGATATGTACAAAAATTGAAAGAGATTTTTTAAGGAAATTAATGGGCGGCTGCTCCACGCCAATAAGC
>CAXSEB010000257.1:0-2849 GCA_964235805.1 uncultured Chitinophagaceae bacterium
GTAATAACGCCCCACCCTTGTTTCAATAAACTCATCTCTTCACTGGGCAATCTTTCTTCATTATAATGCCCTGCTATTTTTTTCTGGCGATAAGCTTCGTACAGGCAAACTGCAACCGCTACAGATATGTTTAATGATTTTATAATTCCAACCTGTGGTATAACAAAATCTCCGTCGGCTAATTTTCGTATGTCATCGCTTACGCCAAACCTCTCATTACCAAATATCAATGCTACAGATTCAGTCATGTTAATATCATAAACGTCACAGGCATCCGTGCTTAAATGTGTTGTAACAATTTTTTTATAACGCTTTCTTAACTCATTAAAACATTCATCAACATTTGTGAATTGATGTATAGTAAGCCATTCCGCTGCTGTAGAAGAACTTCTGTAACCCCATTTCCGGTGAGGTGGAATGCGATTATTCAAAATATATACATCCTGTATACCTACAGCGTCGCAGGTACGCATTACCGCTGAAACGTTATGCGGATCAAAAACATTTTCTAAAACAACTGTTAAGTCTGGCTGACGCTTTTTCAAAACCGAATTAAGTCGCTCATATCTTTCCGGCGTCATATAATTAAAAGAAAGGTAAATGTGCTTCAGCATGAGTTTCGCACACTATATAAAATATGGTTGTAATTAAACTTACACCTGTGCAAACTGCACTGCCTCTTTTTTCTCTTTGGTTAAAAATGTAAACCACGATAAGGCGAAAACAAAGTAATGTATATAGTTGTTGTATTCTGAGAGTACTGCATCATTTATCCTGCAGTTTAAAAGAGAAGTATGCTTGTTATTCTCCAGCAGAATTATTTCCTTCACAGGATTATTTGTTATTCGATAGTTTAGCTTTGTTCCTTCTAAATTGATCTCGCCGGCACCAATTATAAATTTGTCTTCTGTGAGCGTGCCGAGCGGTTGGCTATATTCGTTAAGTAACGACCAGGTAGTATTTTTTCGAATTGTTTCCTCAGTAATAAAAAATGCTCTCCTGATGTCTTTACAGGTAATTCTCAAGGCCTGCATCTCCTGGTCAATTTTTATACGAACCATAACTTTGTCATCCTCGTAAACATCAAATTGCGGATATGGGTTGCTGGTAATAAGCTTGAGATACATATAGCTTGTTTTAAAAATAAATGTAGAGCAATATTGTATTCTGTTTAATCAGATATATAAACAAACTATCAACAATTTTAATAACAAAAAGAGTAACATCTAAATATAATTCCAGTCAGATTTTTTAAAAATGAAGTAAATATATCCGCTATTGGATTTGTTAATATCCTTCATTGATAGGATAATGTGAAATCTTATTATATCTTTGTGACACAATATTCTCTCTCTTAGCTGACTAGATAATCTTCTCTTTAATGTAAAGCTCATCAGGTCTTAGGTTGTTGAGCATATACAATTGAACTTTCATGAAGTGTATACTGATATGTAGTTCTTATTATTTATATTAAACAATTTTATTTTGTCATTCGAAAAATTAAATCTTATTGAGCCAATATTAAAGGCTCTTAGTACCGAAGGCTATACAACGCCAACGCCAATTCAGGAACAGTCAATACCAGTACTGTTACAGGGAAGAGACCTTTTAGGTTGTGCCCAAACCGGTACAGGTAAAACTGCCGCATTTGCCATTCCTATTTTACAAAATCTTTACTTACAAAAGCATAAGGAAAAAGATTCCTTCACTATTAAGGCACTTATATTAACACCTACCAGGGAACTTGCCATACAAATTGATGAAAGCTTTGCAGCTTATGGCAAAAATACCGGTCTCAAACATCTTGTGGTTTTTGGCGGAGTATCTCAATACAATCAGACGAATGCTTTAAAAAGAGGCGTTGATATTTTAATTGCTACGCCGGGCCGCTTACTTGATCTGGTTGAGCAGCGATATATCAATCTTCAGCATATACAAACTTTTGTGCTTGACGAAGCAGATCGTATGCTGGACATGGGTTTCATTCATGATGTAAAAAAGATAATTACCAAATTGCCGGCGAAAAGGCAAACGCTGTTTTTTTCCGCCACTATGCCCCCGGAAATTTCCAGGTTGTCCGGTTCTATATTGACAAATCCTGTTAGGGTAGAAGTAACGCCAGTTTCTTCTACAGCAGAAAAAGTAACACAGGCAGTTTATTTTGTTGAAAAAAATGATAAACGTTCTCTCCTTATTCATCTTTTAAAAAATTCTGCTATTGTAAGTGCTCTTGTTTTTGCAAGAACCAAACATGGTGCGGATAAAATAGCAAAAGAATTATACCGTGCTAATATAAAAGCCGATGCAATACATGGCAACAAGTCGCAGGCAGCAAGGCAAAATGCTTTAAACGATTTTAAGAGTGGGCGCATAAGAGTGTTGGTTGCCACTGATATAGCTGCACGCGGTATTGATGTAGATGATCTTAGCCATGTAATAAATTTTGAGTTGCCTAATGTTGCTGAAACATATGTACACCGGATAGGCCGTACGGGCAGAGCCGGGCTTAGTGGAGTTGCCTTATCATTTTGCGATGCTGAAGAACGGGAATACCTGAGAGATATACATAAATTAATAGATCAATCCATTCCGGTTATTGAAGATCATCCTTTTCCAAGTGCAATCCGGTTTGTTCAAAACCCAATTGCCATACAAAACCCGCTTTCGCGAAAGCCTGCGTCACATGCTAACTTTAGAAGAACACGAAACTGGAGCCAAAGCAGGTAAGCATTCTCATAGTAATATTTGGCTGTATAGTACTTTTGCAATAAAGTTATATTTTGGAAAGAAAGTTAAGAGTTGGTGCAGTAAGTTACTTAAATACTAAACCGCTTGTGTATGGCTTTGAG
>CAXSEB010000257.1:2859-3675 GCA_964235805.1 uncultured Chitinophagaceae bacterium
GTATGATGAAGGATAAAATCGATCTTGTAATGGATTATCCTTCTAAAATTGCAGCCATGTTATTGAATAATGAAATTGACATTGGGCTTGTACCAATCTCAATTATTCCCGAGTTAAAAGAGCATTACATAATATCAGATTACTGCATAAGTTGTGATGGCGAAGTGGGTAGTGTTTGTTTATTCAGTGATGTGCCACTTGCAAACATTAAAAAGATTTTATTAGATTACCAAAGCCGTACATCGGTTGAGCTGATCAAAATTCTGATAAAAGATTATTGGAAAATTGATCCTGTAATTCAGATGGCATCTCACAATTACCAAAGTGAAATAAAGGGCACTACTTCAGGCCTTGTAATAGGCGACCGGGCTTTTGAACAACGAAAAATCTCAAAACACATATTTGATCTTGGCCTGGAGTGGAAAAATTATACAGGATTACCTTTTGTTTTTGCAGCTTGGGTAAGCAACAAAGAAATAGCACCTTCTTTTATAGAATCGTTTAACAAGGCTAACCTTACCGGCTTACAAAACATTGACGAAGTGATAAAACTAAATGCTACTGACTTATTTGATCTTAAGCTTTATTACACTCATTATATTCGTTATGAATTAAACGACAGAAAAAAGAATGTGATGTATAATTTTCTCGAAAGATTAAATTACAAACAGTTGGTTTGAAAAATTTTGGGAACTGGTATGAAACTATTTAAAACAAATACTTAATTTACTCTCTTCATAACTGAAAACTTTCCTGAGTTTCCAGGTCCGTTCGGATTGTTAGTATCAGTCCATGTACCATTAGTTAATACCCCGG
>CAXSEB010000258.1:0-3663 GCA_964235805.1 uncultured Chitinophagaceae bacterium
GTGAGAACAAAAGACAGAAAACCTTCAGCTCATTATGAGCATACCGTTTGTATAAGAAAGGGTTCGGCAGATATTTTATCTTCTTTCAATTCCATCGAAACTGCTGAAAGAGCTAATGAAAACTTAGTTTCTGATTATTATTAGATTCGCAGATCGTTTGTAACTTTAAATCAAGGATACATTATTAGCTGAATCATTTTCCAGTTTTCAGATCTTCAATGAATAAGAAACTTGTAGTTATCGGCGGCGGTGCAGCAGGTTTTTTTTGTGCAATAAGCGCTGCTTCTTTAAATCCATCTCTGCAAATAACAATTATAGAAAAAACAGGAAAGTTATTAAGTAAAATAAAAGTGAGTGGTGGCGGACGTTGTAACGTTACTCATGCCTGTAACAGCATACCGGAAATGACCAGGTATTATCCCCGCGGTGAGAAATTTTTGAAGAAAGCTTTCCACCAATTCTTTGTAAATGATACCATAAGATGGTTTGAAGAAAGAGGTGTGAAACTAAAAACAGAAAGTGATGGAAGAATGTTTCCGGTCACCAACTCGTCACAAACAATCGTCGATTGTTTGATGAAGGAAGTAAACAAGTATGGTATTACAATTTCAATGAACAGGGAAGTACAACAGCTGGAAAGTGTTAATAAAAGATGGAAGATAAGGTTTTCGAATGCCGATCCTGTTGAAGCTGATTATGTTTGCGTAGCCTGTGGAGGCTATTCAAAATCCATTCAATTTGATTGGTTAAAGGAAATAGGACATTCTATTGAAGAGCCAATACCATCTCTTTTTACATTCAATGTTCCAGGCAATCCTATAAAAGAGATGATGGGTATCTCTTTAGAAAATGTACTTGTAAAAATATCCGGAACAAGATTTTTACAGCAAGGCGCATTGCTTATTACCCACTGGGGTTTTAGCGGGCCTGCAGTTTTGAAGCTTTCTGCTTTTGCAGCCAAGGAGTTAAACGAGCTTAATTATGGTTTTCAAATTTTGATAAACTGGTTGCCATCTTTCAATGAACAAACTTTGCGGGAAAGGTTTCAACAATTAAGAAACGAATTAGCTGCGCAAAAAATCTCAAACAGAAATCCTTTCTTTCTTCCCCAACGTTTATGGGAATATTTTCTAAAGCATTCAGAGATAAGTGACGGTATCAGGTGGGCAGACCTTCCTGCGAAGCAGCAAAACCTTCTTATTAAAACGTTATGTTCACAAACATTTAATGTAAAAGGCAAAACCACCTTTAAGGAAGAATTTGTTACCGCAGGTGGTATTAAATTAGATGAAATTGAAGCAAATACTATGCAAAGCAAAATCAGGTCTAATCTGTTTTTTGCCGGAGAAGTAATGGATGTTGACGGAATAACAGGAGGGTTTAATTTTCAACATGCATGGACCAGCGGATGGATTGCCGGCAATGCTATTGCCCGTGCAGATTCAATCAGTTAGGTATTTATATTGGCATCAACGTTAAAACCAACAATACAATAGCAAATATAAATATCAGGCAAATTAGAGCGTATGTTACAAATTGTGATTTTCTCATAAATGGTTTATTACATGGAATATCGATTTTGAGAACCCCAACTAAAACCATACCATGTAAATTATTTTATATAGGTGGTTCAGTTGAATATACCGGCTTGTAACTTTATAAACATTGTCGAACACTATAGTTAATCATTGCAGATGTAATTATCGATGTACTCAGCTCACAAAAACTTATCATTTAGCACCTTCAATATTGCTATGTTTTGAATAACTATATTGCACCAAATATTTCCCGATGCGATTATCACTTGTTTTAATTTTTTCTGGCCTTGCTTTTTTTTGTCATGCGCAGACCTTTGACTTATTTGTTGGTACATACACATCAACCGGCAGCAAAGGCATTTATGTTTACCGCTTTAATACATTAACCGGAAACGCTTACCTGGTAAGCAATACAGATAGTATAACGAATCCATCTTACCTTACTATAACAAGAGATGGAAAATACGTATATGCAGTAAATGAGACTGGTGGAGAAGCACCCGGAAGAGTAAGCGCATTCAGGTATAACAGGCAAACCGGCAAGCTTAGCTTTTTAAACAGCCAACTTACAGGCGGCGACGATCCATGTTACGTATCAGTTAGTAAGAATAACAAGCACGTTGTTGTTGCTAATTATTCCGGCGGAAGCGTATCTGCCTTTCGTGTAAAAGATGATGGGATGTTAACTTCTTACACTCAACTAATACAAGATTCAGGCACCAGCCTTAACAAGACAAGACAGGAGAAAGCCCATGTGCATTCAGCAATATTTTCCCCGGATGAACGCTATCTTTTTACACCGGACTTAGGCATTGATAAAGTAATGATATATGTGTTTAACGAACTGAGAGAGCAGCCGCTAACGCCTGCCAACCCATCCTTTACAACGTCACCGGGAGGCAGTGGTCCCCGGCATTTCATTTTTAGTATCAATAAAAAATTTGCTTACCTCGCCGAAGAGCTTTCAGGGACTGTTGGAGTGTTTAGTTATAACAATGGCACATTAAAATTGGTACAGCGTTTAATTACACATCCTAAAAATTACAAAGGTGAAATAGGCACTGCTGATATTCATTTCTCGCCAGATGGAAAGTTTTTGTATGTATCTAATCGTGGAGACAAAAATACTATAACGATATTTTTTGCTGATAATGTTACAGGCAAACTTAGACTGAAAGGTTACCAGTCTACAATGGGAAAAACGCCAAGGAATTTTATGATTGATCCGACAGGAAGTTATTTATTAGTAGCTAATCAAAATTCTGATAACATAGTAATATTTAAGAGAAACAAACAAACGGGATTATTAAAACCAACAGGTAAAGAGTTAAGCATACCAAAACCCGTTTGTCTTCAAATGATCAGCCAATAATGAGATTTATTTGGTGAAAATCAGTTGAACATTTTTTTTGCCACATCTGCGTCTCTTTTGTAAATGTCATCTCTAAAATTCAGTTGGTTATTTTCATCTACCCATGCAGTGTAGTAAGTTATAAAAACAGGAACAGGATCTTTTACTTTTACAAACTTTTCATTACCACTATCCATAGCTTCAACGATTTTTTCAGGTGCCCATTCACTGTCATCTTTCAAAAGATATTCGGCCATTTTTAAAGGATCACTTAAACGGATACATCCATGGCTGTATGCCCTCTTATCCTTGCTGAACAAAGCCTTTGCAGGTGTATCATGAAAGTAAATGTCAAAACTATTAGGAAATAAAAACTTTACTTTTCCAAGCGAATTTTTATCTCCGGGCAACTGCCTTACCACCGGCAAATCGCCTTCGTTGCCGGTAATTTCCATTTCCTGTTCTGCCAGATAGTTTGGGTTACTTGCCATTTTAGGAAGAATTTCTTTCTTTACTATACTTGGCGGAACATTCCAATAGGGGCTAAAAACAATCTGGCTTAACTTTCCTGTAAACATCATTGTGTTATGTCCTTCTTTTCCGACAACTACATCCATATCAAATATTTTGTTTTTTCCATCTACAAAATGCAGCACAAATTCAGGGATGTTTACAACGATAAGTTTTCCTTGGGGTTCCTGCGGCATCCACCTCATCCTGTTAAGGTTAATCAACAATTGCTTAAGTCGATCTGTTACAGGTACATTTAAATCT
>CAXSEB010000259.1:0-1097 GCA_964235805.1 uncultured Chitinophagaceae bacterium
GTCTCTAAAAAGATCGTTGCCAACTCTTGCAATAGTTATTGCAACGGCTTTGCTATTACTTGCCATATATCAATTTCAAATTAATAAAGAACCGGTTAAAACAGCAGCTAATCAAACAAAGCCAACAATTATAGCTAACAACAAATTAATTACTGCAACAAAAAAAGATGCTGTATCATCAATACAACAATCGTCTTTTAGTAACAAAGCAAAGCTTGAAGACGTGTACGTTTTTAAGATGGTTTTTTTTGAAACAAAAGATAAAGCTGAAGCACAAACGTCACTTAATAATTTTTACGGTTTCGGACATTCAACTAATATTTATACAGAAGACTCGGTTTATAAAGTTGCAATGCCTTTTAACAGGGCTTTAAATGATACTGCTGCAATAAAAGATTCCCTTGACAATTTCTATTCTTTAGGTAAGGGTTATGTTGAGGTAAGATGATAGCCTGCAATAAGCAGTCATTACAACATCGTATCCAATAGACAATTATTTAGCCTGCAGTATTAATTTTTTTGTTTACTTATAATTTTTGAAGGAGGCAGTTTTCCTTTCGGTTTAGTACCTGTAAATAATGTTGCATCCGCCTGTTCCGGATTGCCCTGGTACACCCAAGTAAGATTGTTGATATATTTTTTAAACACATTATTGACATCGGAAACTGTTACTTTTTTCAGGTCATCATTTAGTGTCAAAAACCTCCGCCAGTTATTATGTATTACTTCATTGCTGGCAAGCGAGGCTGCCTGTGCAGAGTTAGTTTCCTGGTTTGAATAGAACCTGGTGAGATAAGAGCTCTTCATGTTTTTTAACTCTTCGGGGGTAAAGCCTTCTTTTTTTATTTTACTAAGAAGTGCCTGGGTTACACTTAAATACTTATTTGGGTTTGTGGTGGAAACTCCTATATTACCTGTTGGAGAAACGCCTCCGTCAAAATAGCTATAAGGGGCGTATGAAAGTCCATTGTTCGTACGTATCTCTAAAAAATTCCGATCATAAAAAATCCTCATCGCTAAAACGAAGGCATTGTATTCCGGAGTACCTGGCAAAGGCGCACCTGTTATGGCCTGTATGTAGTTAGTGGCAAAATCTC
>CAXSEB010000259.1:1107-3605 GCA_964235805.1 uncultured Chitinophagaceae bacterium
GTATTTTGAGTTGGTAAGTATGAAGATTTTTTAAGTTGGAATGGTTTGCCTTCGGGTATCGTTGATACCAAGTTGTGTATATTTTTTTCCAGCGTTGCTCTGTCGATATCGGCAACTACTACTATTACCATTCGGGATTTAGTGAGCAACGATTTGTAATATGCTTTTGTTTCATTGGCCGTTAAACTGTTTACAGTTGTTTCAGTTCCTTCAGGGGTTTTCGCATAATCTTTTCCTGCAAATGCTGTTTGTCTTGCGTATTGAGATATCGCGTAATCAGGGTCTGATGCCTGGTCTCTTAAAGAGTTTAAAGCATCCTGCTTAATTCTTGTAAATTCTTTTTCATCAAAGCGAGGTGTGGTTAATGCATCAACATATAACGGCCACACAGCATTAAAGTCACTTTTAATACAATTCATTCTAAAGCTGGCAAAGTCCATCCCGGAATTACCACCAACCTGTGCACTCAATTTATCCAGTTTATTTTTAAAACTATTTTTATCATCGTTTGCAGTACCACATTCGGTTAATGCAGTAAAGGCAAGGCTTTCTATGCCTGACTTATTTGCAGGGTAATTTTGTACACCGCCTTTTATTATTGTCTGAATCTCTACTATTTCGTTTCCGCTTGGCTGTACGATTACCTTTACGCCATCAACCGTCATGTCATAAGCTTCTCCTTTTTGAGCTGATAAAAATTCAACGCCTGATATTAAAAATGCAATGCATAAAATATATCGCATTTTAAAAATGATCTTATACATAATCAATAATTTAATCGTTATAAAGTTGATTTAAAAAATGTATCCGGTTTGGAGGTTTTATACATTTCCGGGTTGATGATCATACCCGCAACATAAGGCTTGCCGGTAATATATTTTGTTACATAATTTTTAATATCCTGCTTAGTTACCTTATCACAATTGCTGATATAATTGGTGTAATAAGCTAATGAAGTACTGCACCATTGGTAAGTTAGCTCATGCGGTAAATTGGAAGGTTTTTCCTTTTGCCTGATATCATTTCTCCTTAGTATTTGTTTGGCGTCTGCCAACTGATCATCTGTAAAATAATCATCCTGCGCCCACATTTTTACTTGTTTTGTAATTTCTTCATTACATTCTTTTAATTTATTTGGATTCGGAACTACAAAAATATTAATGGGGCCAACATAACGAGATGTGCTGTAAGAAACATCTGCCACTGTAGCCAGGCCTTTATCAATTAGCGCCTGTTGCCATTTAGATGAATTTAAACCGAGAACTGTAGAGAACACATCTGCTATTACAGTGCCTGCAATACATTGCATACGGAGTTTTAGCTATAGAGCTTTGTTTAATAAAATATTCAGTAGATTTCAATGGCGCAAATTCCGGTATGGGGTATTTCTCCTGCGGAACAAAACCGCTGTTGGGCCAATCTCCATAAATAGCTTTGGCAAGCTGGAATACCTCGTTATGATGTATATCTCCTGCAACAACCAGTATTGAATTATTAGGGTGATAGTATTTCCCTTTTATTATCATCATCTTTTCCGGTGTGGCGGTGTTGATGATATTATGCTCGCCAAAAGTTTTCACCCCACAATTTCTTCTGGCATTCAATGTAAATTTGAAAACCTGGGTTACTTTCATTTCGCTGAAACTCACCATCTACAACAGGCCTTTCCTTTGCCATATCTTCCGTGCGGTAAATTGGAAACCGGATTGCAGCATTTAAAAATTTCATTCCCTGCGCAAGACTGTCCTTATTAAATGTAAAAAAGTAATTTACTCTTTCATTACCGGTTGTTCCATTCCAGATTGCACCTAACTCCTGTGTTCTTTTTAAAAACGTTTCCTGGTTTGGATAGTCACGGTTTGCTTTAAAAAACATATGTTCAAAAAGATGAGAAAGGCCACTGTATTCCGGGCCTTCAGTATACGCACCATTCTTTACAGCGATCTCAACTGTTGCAAGAGGCACCTTACTGTTTTCGATAGCAACTACTTCAAGACCATTATCAAGCTTTGTCCAAAAATAGGCTGGCGGAAGAGCAGGCTGGCTAAAAGCTATAACCGGTAAAGTAATCAGAACGATTAAGAAATATTTTTTCATTAATGTATAGATTAGGATAATTAAAAATAACAAGTCAATGTAGTAAGTATTTTTCTTAAACGAAAATTTTATACATAGGCGGCGGCTAAGTCTCTATGTTAAACGATTTATTAATGGTTAAGATACTGCTGTAATTCGGCATCAGTCTTAATTAACACGTCTCTTACCTTACTTCCCTGGTTTGGCCCTACAACTCCTGCGGCTTCTAACTGATCCATCAAACGTCCTGCACGATTGTATCCAAGCTTCATGCGGCGTTGCAATAAAGAAGTGCTTCCCATTTGGCTGGTAACAATAATTTTAGCGGCATCATCAAACTACGGATCTTTATCACTCAGGTCGTATCCTTTTGCTTCCATTTCTTTTTCATCAACATATTCAGGTAATAAAAATGGTTGCGG
>CAXSEB010000260.1:0-3603 GCA_964235805.1 uncultured Chitinophagaceae bacterium
ATCATCAAAATCAGTTAAGAACATTCTTATAAAACGTATGGATTTAAAATCAGGAATATTACCAATCTTCTTATTGTAAGAGTTAATCGGTATTCGTAACTGGTACCATATTTCAGTACGTGTGGATCCATCTACGAGTTTTACGGTAACATTTTTTTTATCTACAATAAAATTCTGTCCAATCTGCATTTCCGCAGTGTTTGGTGGCTTAAGATCAACGATATACTGAAAATATTCCTCTGTTTCATTTAATGTATTATCCCTGTTTAGATCTTCCTGGTCAGGATATAGAGTTGCAGCTGAAGTGAACTCTGTATTGGTTGTTGCCACCGGCGAATTGCCCTGCGGATTATTAAAGTTTTTGTACCTGTTTAAGATGCCGGCCTTTTGTGCATCAAGGTCGTCTCCGCGGTAATAGTGATAATCATCAGAAGATGGATCACGCAAAGCATCCTGGTATGCTTTAGACGCGGCACCAAAGTTAGTTTGCAAAACGTTCAGGTAATCATTAGCTCTTTTGGCTACTTCAGCGGTATCACTCAATCCATCAAACCCCACGTCCTGCAATGGCCTGTCGGCGGGATCGTTACTAAAGGCGTTGGTTACCTGTATCGGGTTACGCGGCACTTTTCCCCAAACCGATGTATCAACCTGGGAAGGCGCATTTGGAGTTGGCAACCCATTCTCATAAAACCGCCTGGAATCTTTTAAAACATCTTCTGAAACATTACCAAGATTAATATAAAACTTACCTCCGGTAGATTGATCAGCATTTGGCCTTGCAGTAGAATTAATAAAGGGATCCTGTATCCAACATTCAATATATTCAACGTTAGCAGTTTCAAAATCAGTCTGGTCGATATTTCTCATTAAGCCGCCCCATCTTTTCCTAGGATTAAGCAACTTGCCATTGGATGCAACATCAGTTACTGCAGCATCGTAATTATATGGGCCTCTTTCTGTGGGGTAATAAGCAAGGTCGAATGTTGTTTGCTGGTTTTGGCCAAAATCTGTGGTTCGTTGAGGAAATATTTCTGTCTGTGAAATGGCTCTTACTCTTGGATCAGATAATTCTTCCTTATTCCCTTTTAAAGGATTATTTAAATTTCTTACATCTTGTAAAATCGGCTCAATTTGATACCAGGCGATCTTTGCCCGGTTTTGTCCGTAAGCAAGTTCATTGTTTACCGCTGCCTCCGGAAAAAGAATCGTTCCTGTTTTGTCTGTAGCACCTAAAGGTGTAGAGGCTAAAGCCCAACTAATTGGAGGAAAGCGAAGATCAATGTCACTTTTACTTCCTTCAAAGTCATCAATGTAAACGAGGCCTTTATTGCCTTTACCGATTTGTGGCGCATGTCCGGGTTGTAAATAAGCGCCTTCTGCGTAAGCGTTAATATTAGAAGGAGCAGTACTTTGGTAAAATGGAAGCTTATTTAAAATCTTAGTTAAACGGGGAACGTCTCTTCTATAATTTACATCCAGCCCATACATTGTATTGCGGATAGGATCTTCACCATAATCGACTTTTGTAAAATATGGTCTTTCGCTTAACCTCACCATTGTACCTCCAAGAGACAATTGTTCTTTGATAGTATTTTTTGCGAGGTAATCAAATCGCAATGCCATGTAGTTTTTTTGCTGCAAACCGAAAGATGCATTGTTTTCATAATTTACCTGCACAGGTATGCCGGCGTTAGTGATTGCCTGGTTAATTACTTTAATTGTTCCGAGATCGTAGTTTATAGTGTAATCAATGTTTTCTCTTAACTGCTGGCCACCTGCACTTACTGTAACAGAGCCCGGAGGAATATTATATCCAATGCTTATGTCAGAAGATGAAGATGATTTTGCAGAACCTCTTAACAAGAACCTATTAAGGTTTGGATACTGCTGGGCAACAGCCTTAATAGAATCATACAGGTAATAATACAAAGTATCCGTTACAGATGGCGGCGGAACCCCGGTGTAAATTTGTGCAGCAAGGTCTCGACCGAAAGGCTGCAATACGGGGAAGATTACCCGGCTGTATTGTGGTATAACAGTGTAATCTTCTACATAATCAAAAACCCCATCAGGCTGCGGATCGTTTTGATTATTTAGCCTGTCTAAATTAATCAAAGTAAGAATTGGAGTACCCTGGTTTATGTTGCCAAAAGGAACATATCTTTTTGCTCCAAGCCCCGGCTCCTGGTACAATACATCTAATTTAAAATCCTGTCTTTCCAGTGTACCAAAACCAACACTGTAAACGTTCTTCATCATCAGTTGCCAAATCGGTAAACCGGGCCGCTGCGAAGTTGCTTTAAGTAACTTCAGGAATAAAACCTTTTGTACACCAGAACTGGAATCAGGCGGAACATCTTGTGAAAACTCTCCCACCTGGAACACCTTGCCGTTATAAGTGTATTGGTAAGCTACGGCCAAAACCTCATCTGGCTGCAAAGGCTGGTTAAGTGAAACAAATCCTATCTTACTATTATAAACATACTGACTGGAATCAAGTTTTCTTGCAAAGGTTTTTTCAAAATCCTGAACGGGACTTAAGCCCATATTTAATAATTGGTTTGTTATTAAAGCAGGATTGCGTGCAGTAGGGTTTCGGATGACTTCGCTATATTCACTATTTGTAGAGTTTGCGGGTAGATTGCCAACTACCGTAAATGGATGGAAAGGTGTTTTCTCGCCCAGGTCCATTAAACCTACAATATCCCTGGCTTCTGTAGTAGTGCCATTTTTATTAGTTACCCAAACTTCTAATCTTAATATTTGTACCGGTGTTGTTACTGCCGGCAGGTTCTGCATAGATTTGTTGTAATTAGCTTTAAAATACTGACCTAAAAGGAAATGCCTGTTCTCTTCATATTCATCTGCTTTAATTTCAAATTGCTGGGAAGCAGCTCCACCTTGCAGATTCACCGATTGGCGCTGTGATTTTTGACTTGCCAAAACAGCTGTTACAAACAACTTTCCGAACTGCAATTGCGTTTTTAAACCAAATAAAGATTGTGCGCCGGGTATCAATGAACTTCTTGAAGGAAAAGAAACATTACCTGCTTCAAAGCGTTTTAATATCTCATCGTCCATACCGGTATAATCCAGCTTTAACTGGTTAGTGAAATCGAAATTTGCAAGGGTATTATAGTTGATAGGAAACTTGAGCTTATCCCCTATGTTGGCATTTACATTTAACTGGGCATTCATATCAAAATCAAAACCACCGTTCTTTCTTGCCCGTTCCGGCAGCGTTGGGTTTTTAATATTTTGTCCCTGGTAACCCGCGGTAATGTCTACATTGCCTTGCGGCTGAATTTCAATTTTTCCATTGCCAAATAACCGGTTAAAAAGCTTGTCGTAAACATTTAGTTTCGGCTTAACCATTCCACGGTTTAATACATTTAATGTATTGGCCCTTCTTTTAAAATACTCAACTTCAGCTTTTCTTCCCTGCATCGCCATAAATTCATTACTTGTATAAGATGTTGGTGTTCTGTAATACTTGCTGCCAATCTTTTCATATACATAATACATGCGGCTGGCAGGATCATAGACTATCGAATCCTGTATGTTTGAAGGCTTGTTAAGATCGATAGGACTTTCACTTGA
>CAXSEB010000261.1:0-2195 GCA_964235805.1 uncultured Chitinophagaceae bacterium
ATTTGCCCGGCAGGTACCTTAAAGCTGATGTTTTTTAAAACTGCATGTTTACTTGACTGGTTTTCTTCATAGCCAAATTCCACATTTTCAAACTCGATACTTCCATTAACCTCTGCCAATGATTTTGCATGTGTGCTTTCTTTTACCACCTCATTGGAATCAAGAATTTCAAATACCCGCTTACCTCGTGAGCTAATAATAACAGCAGTTCCGATGGCTGTGAACAGCGCATTAACAGGCCCGTATAAAGCTGCTAAATATCCTATAAAAATGTACAAATCCCCGGCAGAAAAGTTACCGTGCATTCCCCTGTAAGCGCCTAAACCTATTAATGCAGCAGAAGCTAATCCTGTTATCAATGCGACAACCTGATTAAAACCTGTAGAAACCTGCGTAGCTACCTGGAAAGATTGTCCATAATCAAAAGCATGCTGCTTTACTTTTTGATTCATATAAGATTCTCTTGCAAATGCCTGTATTATTTTCATGGAAGATAAACTCTGCTGCACAAAAGCAGATAGTTCGCCCAGCTTTTTGTTCTGCTTCATTGATGTATCATTCATTGGCTTTATAAATATGCCTAATGCTACACCTAATAACGGAATAACAGATAATGCTATAAAAGCTAACAACAAATCAATTTTTGCCATTACATAAAACATCGTCAAAAGACAAACCAGAGAAGTTATACCCGGAATAATTATTTGCGCAACCAGGAAATAAACAACAAAAACATCAGCACTCATTCTTTGAAGCAAATCACCCGTTTTATTCTTTAAATAAAAAGAAAGAGAAAGCTGCTGAAGCTTACTGTAAAAATCTATTGAAAGATCATACACAAGCCGTTGTGCTAATTTAACAGTTAGTGACATTGTTATGAATGAAAACAAGGCACTGCCAACAGCAATTAAAGCTATTAAACCAACACATAAAAAAAGAAGCTGATTTTTATCAGTTATAAAAATAGCATCATGAAAGAAGCTTCGTATAAATGCAGGCAATGATTTTCCGGAAAGCACATTGTCAATTACTATTTTTATCGGCAGTGGTTTGGCAACTTCAAAAACTACACCTGCTAATGCTACTATAAAAAGCACCAGCATCCTTAATTTGTATTTAGTTACATACCCGAAAAGCCGCTTAATTACATAGATATTTTTCATTTACACAAATGCATTTGCTTCTTTCCCGTCACCATCATTAACAGCAGTAACCGGTTGAGTTTGCACATTAGATTTTACATGCACAAATGCCGGCTGTACAAAGACCGGCATTTCATCTTGCTTTATACTAACTTCCTCCTCTGCAGGTGTAGTTTTATCATTAAGATTTAAAAATGCGTCGTGTACATGATGCAATATCTCTGCAGAAGCCTTTAAGTATTCTATTACAAAAAGTAACACAAAGAACAAAAGCAGCAGCGTTACACGAAGCTCGCCATCTATTAAAGCAAAGGCAGCTATTGCGGTAAGAAAAGCAGCTAATACAACAATTGTTTTTGAGGGAGCAGGCCACACCTTCAACTTCACAAGTTGTTTACCACCGCCATGCTCTTCTACTGTTAGTAATCCTTTTGTAATAGAAAACATGCTTTTAGCAGCCATTATATCCCACCTGTCAAATTCTCCGCCTCTTTTAACTCTAGTTTTATAGCTGATTAATTTCTTTTCGATATCTGCAAGCCATTCCTCGCTTGCCCTCCACTCTTCTGACCAATGTGCAAATATCCGGGTACGCAAAATAAAAGCAAACTTATAGCTTGAAACAACTCCGAGTTTTCGCCACGGGGTTAAACCATGATTTAACCTTCCGTATAAACGGGCCATTGGCTGTATAACATGCAGAAAAATTATTAATAATTTATATTTACCATTCAGCTCGCCTCTGTGTTGAAGTGAAACATTCTTTAATGCACTCAGCGTAGCCTGTATAACTATAATTATAAGAGAAGCAACAAATAAACCCCAAACCCATAATAATGGACTCCACAAAAATCCTAATGAAGCTATGGCGCCAAGCATTGCTGAAAACAGGTACCATTCTGGCATTAAGGGCAAGGCATTTAAAAAACCATGCGCAGGCTGATATACAGATTGAAATAAAGCAGTTCCCCACACACCATAAAATATTTTGTCTCTTTTAGTTTTTATCGGCAATGTAAACCCACTGCCATAAATGCGTCCAGCCCATGTAAG
>CAXSEB010000261.1:2205-3597 GCA_964235805.1 uncultured Chitinophagaceae bacterium
AAGATGTCCAAAACTATTATATTTTTCCGGCCACTCAGTTTCTAATAATGCTTCTGCTTTACCATAGCCTTTTTGTTGTTTCCAATATGCCTTAATAGAATTTCTGCGATGATGCCAAACCACTGCAGCAGGATGAAAACCTATAGTATAGCCGGCTTTTTGAATTCGCCAGCCAACATCTACGTCATCTCCGGCTGCACGGTAAATAGTGTTAAAACCACCAATCTCTAAAAGCGCAGCCCTCCTAAACGACATGTTACAACCCGGAATATGTTCCGCAACTTCATCAGATATCAGTACATGCACCGGCCCGCCAGGCGCATTGGCAACACATTTGGCAATCATACCATCTTCATCCGGGATAATGTTAGGGCCGCCCATGCCTGCATGATTTGAATTCAGATAAGCAAATGCAAGGTATTGTAACCAATGAGTATCAGGAAAAGCATCATCATCAATATAAGCAACAATTTCGCCTTTAGCTGCATACAGACCAGTATTGCGGGCACTGCTTAAACCCCCGTTTGACGTATTTATAAGTTTTACAGGATATTCTTTTACAATTTCAGCAAGATGATCTTTAGATCCATCGTTGATAACAATTACTTCATAGTTCGGGTAATGTAATTTTTGTAATCCATTCATTGTATCCCGTATGGTTGCGGAACCATTGTAAGAGCATACAACAACAGATATAAAAGGAAGCTCATTATTACTTTTAAATGGAACATTTTTCATGGCCTCACTTACAGCATATAAAGCCGTTTTTGGATTGCGGTTTCTATCTACAATGCCAAAATCCCAATCTTCAATATCATATCCGCCCCTCCACCATTCATCAGTCCAGGCAAATATGAACAGGCCCGCACACCCTTTAGCAAATACCGTTTTTATTTGCCATGTTAATACTTCAGCCTGCTTTTGCTCTCCGTTTCTGCAGCTGTCTAATCCTATCTCTGCCAATACTAATGGGCGGCCTCCGGAAAGATTATGCAGGCGTGCAATGTAAGCACTTAGTTTTTCCGGTGTTTCCAGGTACACATTAAAACAATCAAAATCTAAAAAGCTTAAATCAAGGTATTCGGTTGTAGGAAAATTTACGTAAGTAACAAGGCTGTGCGGATCAACTGATTTTACAGCATTGTATAACTGCATTAAAAAAATCTCAATCTTGCGCTTACCATACCATCTTACTATAGAAGCCGGTATTTCGTTGCCAATAGTGTAACATAAAACGGACGGATGCTGATGGCAGGATGAAACACCTTCTTTTACTCTTTTAATAATATCGTTTTTTCTTTCGCTTGTATCTAAAAAGGTTATATGCTGCTCCCATGGAAGACCAGCCATCACTTTTAAATCATACTTTGATGCTATATCCAGCAGATATTT
>CAXSEB010000262.1:0-1399 GCA_964235805.1 uncultured Chitinophagaceae bacterium
CCAATGTCGCCAGAGCACATGAACGATTGGCTGCTGAGAGATGTAGAACTGGTGGAAAAATATCACCCGCAACTCGTGTGGTTTGATTGGTGGATAGAACAGAAAGAGCTGGAGCCTTACCGCAAATCTTTTGCTTCGTATTATTACAACAAGGGGTTAGAATGGAACAAAGGTGTGGTTATAAATTTTAAGCACGAATCTTTTCCCGGTAATTCAGCAGTGCTTGATGTGGAACGTGGCAAGCTGCCTGGCATAAGGCCGCAGGCATGGCAAACTGATGATGCAATCGGCAACAAATCGTGGGGCTTCACTAATGATAATACTTTTAAAACGCCGCAATATGTAGTAACAAACCTTGTTGACATTGTAAGTAAAAACGGAAACTTGTTAATGAATATTGGCCCACGTTCCGATGGTACTATTACAGATGAAGAAACCAATGTGTTGCTCCGCACAGGCAAATGGCTTGATGTAAATGGAGAAGCTATTTATGGTACACGTCCATGGAAAATTTACGGCGAAGGACCAACAGAATCTGCCAGCGGAGAATTCAATACACAAAAGCCTTTTACTTCAAAAGACATACGGTTTACTACAAAAGGTAATATACTCTATGCAATAACATTATTGTTGCCGCAGCCTAAGGAAAGTATTATAATCAAGTCACTATCATCGCGGTCAAATAATGGTATTGTTGCTAATGTAGAATTGATTGGCAATTTAAATAAGATAGGCTGGTCGCAGGATAAAGATGCACTTACAATAAGGCCGATAGCAAGTTATCCTTCAGAATATGCGGCGGCTTTCAGGATTACTTTTAAAAAATAATCCAACATTTTATGAAACGATATTGCCTTGCTCTTGATCTTGTTGACGATCCGAAATTGATTAAAGAATATGAAGACTATCATAAAAACGCATGGCCGGAAATTACAACAAGCATAAAAGATTCAGGCATTGTAGATATGGAGATATACCGAGCTGGCAACCGTTTGTTTATGATAATGGAAACAGCTGATGATTTTTCGTTTGAAAGAAAAAACGAAATGGATTTATCCAATTCTAAAGTACAGGAATGGGAACAATTAATGTGGAAATATCAACAAGCTTTACCTACAACTAAACAAGGGGAAAAATGGATATTAATGGATAGAATATATAAATTGCGAAGTAATATTCGTCATTGAAAGCGCAGCAACCACGCTTACTGCTTTCAAAATGTTAAGAGTTTATTGTTAGATTGCTTTGCCGCCGTAAAGATATATGGTGACATTTGCAAGCTACCCCTTCGCAAAAATGTTAGAATTAAAACGATTGTTGACTATAAAATGATATCATGATACCCAAGTCACCAAACACCCTTGATGATGGAAATAAAAAAATTGGGTTGATGCTCATT
>CAXSEB010000262.1:1409-3572 GCA_964235805.1 uncultured Chitinophagaceae bacterium
GTCTATTTTTTTTATGGGCATTAACTTCCAATCTACTTCCTACATTAATACCCCATTTAAAAAAAGCCTGCAGGCTTACAAATTTTCAATCGTCTTTTTTAGATACTGCTTATTGGCTTGCATATTTTATAATGGCTGTGCCTGCCGCTATTATTATGAACCGCACAAGCTATAAAACCGGAATTATAATAGGTTTACTCGTAGCAGCAACCGGAGCGTTATTATTTGTTCCGGCGGCCAACATACGGGCATACTGGTTCTTTCTAATGGCATCGTTTATCCTGGCAAGTGGCATGACCTTTTTAGAAACTGCAGCCAACCCATATATAACTGTATTGGGGCCAGCCGAAACTGCGCCGCAGCGTTTAAATTTCGCACAGGCGTTTAACGGCTTAGGTGCTGTAATTTCTGCAATGTTCTTAAGTAAAGTTATTTTAAGCGGAAAAGAATATACCGAAGCGCAATTGAACAATATGCCTGTGGCCAACTTAGATGCGTATTTGAGCAGTGAGGCAGATGCAGTAAAATTGCCTTATGTCGGCATTGCGTTATTGCTATTTGTTGTGGCAATGCTTTTTGTTTTTATAAAGTTTCCTACTCCGAAAGAAGAAAGACATAAAGGACAAAAATTTAATCTTAATGCTGGCATCTTAAAACAGCCGCACTTGCGCTGGGGCGCTATAGCCCAGTTTTTTTATTGTGGCGGACAGGTATGTGTAAGCAGCTTCTTTATTCGTTATTGCGAGTATCAAAAGGTTTCAGAAACCACAGCTACTACATACCTTGGATTGTTATTGTTGTTCTTTATGATAGGCAGATATATTGGCGCTGCTGTTATGAGAAGGATTGAAGCACAAAAAATGCTGGTTATATATGGCCTATCCGCTGCAGCTTTGTTATTGTATGCAGTTTTAATTGGAGGAAGATCCTCCATTTTTGCACTATTTGGCGTAGAATTTTTTATGTCCATTATGTTCCCTACAATTTTTTCCCTGGCCATAAAAGGGCTTGGTAAAGATACCAAAAGTGCGTCTGCGTTTATGGTTATGGCTATCATAGGCGGTGCCTTAATGCCGCCCGTAATGGGGCTTGCAATAGATAAAACTAATGCGCAAATTGCCTACGTTGTGCCAATGATTTGCTTTTTGATAGTTGCATTTTATGGAAGATCAGTGACTGGGATGACTAAATTAAATCCTGCCTTACAACCTGTTTTGCCATGACAGTAGCCACAACAAGCATAAACTTATTAAATCTCGAGCTCATTAGGAAAGATGCCGGGGAATTTGTGTTTAATGAGAATGATCTTCATTTGCCGGAAAAAGTAATCCAATTTGGTACGGGTATTCTTTTACGTGGTCTTGTTGATTTTTTAATTGACAAAGCAAATAAGAATCATTTGTTTAACGGCAGGGTGGTAGTAGTAAAATCGACAGGGAATAACGTAGATGATTTCCATGCCCAAAACAATTTATACACTGTTATTGAAAAAGGAATTTGCAACGGTGAACCATCTGAACACAAAAATATTATAACGTGTATAAGCCGTGTAATTCCTGCGCAGCAACAATGGCAATCGGTCTTAAAATGTGCTGAAAATTGTGACATTGATATTGTTGTATCTAATACAACTGAGGCCGGACTTGTGTTTCAGGCAGAGATATTTAATGATGAAGCACCTAAAAGTTTTCCCGCAAAGCTAACGGCATATTTATGGCATCGCTTTATAAGTTTGAATGGACTTGATGAAAATGGAATGATAATATTACCAACGGAGCTGGTAAGTAATAACGGTGAAGTTTTAAAACAATTTGTTTTGCAACATGCAGCTAATAACAAACTTAGTGGAAAGTTTATTGACTGGATCGATAACTGCAATCATTTCTGTAACACATTAGTTGATCGCATTGTTCCGGGAAGATCAGAGAAAGACGATATAATAAGCTGGAATAAAAACATAAAATATACCGATCATCTTCACACAACAGTTGAACCTTATTTGCTTTGGGCCATCCAGGGCAATGAGGCCATAAAAAAGAGCTTGTCTTTTATAGAGGCAGATAGCAGGGCAGTTGTTGCAGAAAGTATAGAAAGCTTTAAAGAGCAAAAACTCCGCATACTTAATGGGAGCAATACAGCGGTGGTTTCTCCTGGGTATTTGGC
>CAXSEB010000263.1:0-1064 GCA_964235805.1 uncultured Chitinophagaceae bacterium
CTTCACCAGAACCAAGGTAGCCATCTCCACTTAATAAAAGGTCAGAATATCCATCATTATTATAATCACCCCATACTGCAGATCCATTTCCTTTCGGTATCAATCCGAGGTCCTGTACAGTAAAGACTCCACTGCCATTATTGACAAACATTTTAGAAAAACGTGTGCCTGCAGCATCTTCAAAACCTGCATCAACAAACAAGTCTATATCTTTATCATTATCAAAATCAATAGCAGTAACTACCGGGTCAACAAAATTAAATGCATCAAACTGATCTGATTCGGTAAAGCCGCCCAATTTATTATTAAAAAAGATTTTGGGATGACCGAAATCCTTATTTCCGAATACATAAATATCTGTATAACCGTCGTTATTAAGGTCGGCTAAACCACTGCCAGGAGACTGTTGAGTAAGAGCTATACCGTTATCCTTGGTAAAGTTGCCAGTGCCATCAGATGTATAAACGCTGTCAAAAGGACCTGCTTGTGCAAATCCGTTTATTATTACATCTAACTTTCCATCCATATTTAAATCATCCCAATCAAAAGATGTTCTAGTGACAGGCGTAAAAGGTGAGGATACGTCTG
This sequence comes from uncultured Chitinophagaceae bacterium, assembly GCA_964235805.1. Classification (GTDB taxonomy): domain Bacteria; phylum Bacteroidota; class Bacteroidia; order Chitinophagales; family Chitinophagaceae; genus Ginsengibacter. The sequence continues at coordinate 589 of CAXSEB010000263.1, forward strand.
CAGCTAACGTTCCTGTTCCATTGTTTTTAAATACTTTTAAGGCACGTGTACCTGCATCTTCACCGCTAATAACAACGTCTAAGTCTCCATCTCCATCGATATCAATTACTGAGACGTCAGCGTGTTGAATTGGAAAATTTAAATTAGTGACAGTGTACTGCGCTGAAGCACTTAGTGAGATAATAAAAAAGAACAAGAGTGTAAAAAAGTTTGTTTTCATATAGCATTTTTATGTGTAAAAAATAACAACCTATCTAATGTAGAATTTAGATAGTCAAATATAATTGTAATCTGTCTACAGATAATTTAATTTTATAGACATTTTTGTAGAGGAAGATACCGGGTATGTAATATAGAAATGCAGTCCTTACACATTGAACCTGAAATGCATTACATCGCCATCGTTAACAATGTATTCTTTGCCTTCTATCCTTAGTCTTCCGTTTTCACGGCAGGCGGCTTCAGAGCCGTATTGA
>CAXSEB010000263.1:1074-3567 GCA_964235805.1 uncultured Chitinophagaceae bacterium
CGTTGTAAGATATTACTTCAGCTTTGATAAAACCTTTTTCAAAATCAGTATGTATAACACTGGCTGCCTGTGGCGCTTTCCAGCCTTGGTGAATTGTCCATGCCCTTACTTCCTGCACCCCGGCGGTAAAGTAAGTCAACAGGTTAAGCAATTTATACGCAGATTGGATAAGACGGTCTAACGCAGGTTCATTCATCTTATATTCTTCCATAAACATTTGCCTGTCTTCAGCGTTATCAAATTCGGCTATTTGAGCCTCTATTGAATTATTCATTATAATTACCTGTGCACTTTCATCCTTAACTGCTTGTACCAAAATATCAGAAAATTTATTCCCGGTATGCATACTGGCTTCATCTACATTGGCTACATACAGCACGGGTTTCTCAGTTAGTAAGAAGAGGTCAGCAATAGCAACACGTTCATCCTTTGATAAGCCTAAACTCCGTATATTTTTTCCTTGCTCCAAGGTCTTTTTACATTGAAGTAAAATCTCATATTCAGCTTTTGTTTTAGCGTCACTTGTCTTTAATAATTTTTCTGCTTTAGCCACTTTTCGTTCAACTGCATCGAGATCTTTCAATTGCAATTCGGTATCAATGATTTCTTTATCGCTTACCGGATTTATGTCTCCTTCATCCCTGAGAACATTATCATCTTCAAAACATCTTACTACATGAATTATGGCATCAACTTCCTTAATGTTTGCCAAAAATTTATTTCCCAAACCTTCGCCTTTGCTGGCGCCTCGTACTAACCCGGCAATATCTACTATTTCAAGCTGCGTTGGCACTATCCTGTTTGGCTTTACAAGTCCGGCTAGTTTATCTAAGCGTTCATCAGGAACGTTTACCAGGCCCACATTTGGCTCAATAGTACAAAAGCGATAATTGCTGGCCTGTGCTTTGGCACTGTTGCTAACTGCATTAAAAAGAGTTGATTTTCCGACGTTTGGTAATCCCACGATCCCCGCTTGTAAAGCCATTTGATCAATATTTTTTAGGGATCAATTAAGATGATCCCTGTAGTAATAAAAAATTTTTGGATTGCAAAGATAACCGGATTATTCTGTCTGAGATTTTATATGGTGATCTTTATAACAAAACGAAGTATCTGACGAAGTAAGTTTCGATACAGTTAAGGCTGTTAAGAGCTAACGGCCGGTTTTAATTAATTTGCTGTCCACATATTTGCTATCAAGTCTTAGCCGCAAAATGTATAAGCCTGCAGTTGTTGTTTGTAAACCTTCCATCCTGTTATTGTTTACACCTTTATTCAGTATAAAACTTCTTGAGCTGATCAGTTTGCCCCATGCATCAAACAACCCGGCTTCCAATGTGCCTTTTCGCGGGGTTAGGGTTTGTAGTTTTATACAATCGGTAAATGAATTAGATACGAGGTAATTAAGTTTAAGATCAGCACGTACCAGTATTGTCTTAGAATATAGTACCCTGGTATTGTTTTCATACCGGATCTTTATGCGGTAAAATATTGGCTCTTCAACTTGGCCCGGGTCTTCAAATTTATAATCATAATCATTTACTTTTTTTGCGCTAACTGTGGCTACGCTGGTAAAGTTTTTTCCATCACTGCTCTTTTCAATGGTGTATTCTTCAATATTTTTTTCTAATGAATTCTTCCATCTTAATATTGATCTTTCATTGATTGCTTCTGCGGTAAATGTAACAGTGCCGGTTTCAAGAACCTTACATTCTACATTATAAACCTTTAGAAAGATCTTTTGGCTGTTATCTATCGAACAACTTGCATCACTTAAATTGCTTTGCGTGGTTGCTACCTTCAGCCGGTAATATGTACTGCTGTCTGCTGCAACATTTAAAAAAGAAGTATCTACAACATACTGCCACATTCCGTTTATAAATGCCGGGGTTTTAGTACCACATACCCCGGTGTTTGCCCATGTTATGCCATCTAAACTTTTTTGCCAGCAATAATTTACGTAAGATTTATCAATCGATTTAACGGTGTCACTTAAAAACATTTTTAAACCTGTGCAACTTGTTGCTGTATCCTTGGGACTCATAATAAGATCAGGATAGCAAGTGGCTATACCTATATCATCCATCACCCAATCATTGCCGCCGCCGCCGGGTGCATTATTTCTTATAGCTATTGTTATAGAAGTTTGAGCAGGGCCTGTTTTAAATGTAAATCCTTTTTTTTGCCAGCCTATAGTATCCATCTCTCCTGAAGAATACCTGTCAATGCTGTCAACTACAAATGTTAAGTTTGGTAAAACCCCCGGCGTATATGTTTGCACGCCGTTAATATCAATACCACATTTGCGGCATACGTTTTTTATCCACGCAGTAAACTCATAAGTTGTATTAGGGCAAAGCGTATTTATCTGTTGGCGATAAGCATCACTCATTGCATAACTTGCATTAACGGTAAGCATGTATCCGCCTTTTGTTCCGGCAGGTGCAGGAGGATTGCCAAGAGAATTATTTGTTCCGGTATGATCTCCGAGTA
>CAXSEB010000264.1:0-386 GCA_964235805.1 uncultured Chitinophagaceae bacterium
CAGAAATTCTCGGTGGTCTGCGTGAATATACAGAAAAGGTGATGGCTAAAAATGATCTGCTCAAAGGGTATTACCCATACAGGCACTTTTATGGTGCTGACAGCCGTGAGTTTACGGAAGTGTTTGTTTACAGCTCACTCACCGACATGGAAAAATCGACGAAAGTGGGTACAGACATTATGAATAAGGTCTGGCCTGATGTAAAGAAGAGAGAGGAAATGGTTAAAAAGGTTACAAGGTATTTTGAACCCTGGCATGCGGATGCAATCTATAGGTCGCTACCAGGTTTCCAGAAATAATTTCCGCAACCGATTTGAAGTGACGCTGGAAGATCAGCAGTTACACCTTCACCTTTAAACATTGGCTGAATGGTAAGCAAAATTTTA
>CAXSEB010000264.1:396-3553 GCA_964235805.1 uncultured Chitinophagaceae bacterium
GCATTCTTTTCACTTGGTAGAGTAATTGTTTAGGCCATGTTTTATAGGAGCAACACCAATTTTCAAACTCTTCAAAAAATAAATCACAAAAATGAAACAAAACAATCGTACCCTGGCTGTAGCGGCCGTTGCATGCACACTTTTTTTGGCAACTAGTTGTAACAGCAACCAGGCTGACACATCTACTGTAGCGGTAAAGGACAGCACAGAGCAAATGGCACCAAAGGCTGATCCCGGAAAATTAAAAGCTGAAATACAGGAGCAGGAAACAGCCATGGCAAATGCAGAGAATACCCGTGATGTAAATGCTGTTGCAGCTTTTTATGCGGATGATGCCGTGAGCCTGGGTAACAACCAACCCATGTCGGTAGGTGGTGCCGCGATAAAAAAAGACCTGGAAACTTCCCTGCCAAAGAGACCGAAGGGCAATACTATTTCTTATGAGGTGATGGATGTTTTTGGCGGGGGCGACTATGCCACAGAAACTGGAAAAACAATAAGAAAGGACTCTACAGGTAAAGTCATGTCCACTGCAAAATACATGGCGATTTGGGAAAAGCGCAACGGCAAATGGATCTGTATAAGAGACATTGGCAATAACGATGCGAAAGAAAAATAAATGTATCTTCAGCTAGCAGATAATTTATTGACCGCCGGTTGAATGTGTTATTCGGCCGGCATTTTTATATACCGACGTATATGTAACCTGTGCTTTAAAATGTCTCATCTTTCTACAGAAGGAATGTTGTTGCATTTAACCGTAAATCAAATTGCCAACAACAGTTAATTTGAAGACTAAAATAGAGTATGAATGATAAAGATTAAAGTGACTAAAATTAATATACCTGCTTGTTAACAAAGAGCTTTAATTACAGCCAGCCGGTTTTTTCTAAACAAAAAATAAAGCAGGCAGCAGGCTCCGATATAAAAAATACGACACTATAAAATCCGTATTCTGAATCTGATTCAGGTAAAAACTTAAAATTCATACTATCAAAACCGGCAACCATCGTAGGCACAGCTATGATTGCAGCCCAACCTGCAAATCTTTTAGAAACAATGAAAGAAATCTATCCCTTTTCAAATGAGGGCAGTTGCCAGCCAGGTCTTACATAGTGGCAGGTATAGCCATGTTTATGCTTTTGCAGGTAATTCTGATGTTCTTCTTCAGCATCCCAAAAATCTGACGCAGGTGCAACTTCTGTTACAATTGGTCCTGGCCATATACGGATGCGTTCATTTCATTTATCAATTCCTGCGCTGTTTTCTTTTGCTCTTCGCTGAGATAAAATATAGCAGACCGGAAGAGGTGCCCACATCGTTTCCCTGCCTGTTCTTTGTTGTGGGATTGTGGATCTGAAAGAAAAATTCCAGCAGTTTGCGGTAGGATAACTTTTCCCCAATATTGCTTTTCGTTTGACATACAATAAGTATTTTTTTGTACTGTAAAGCTCAACTATAAAGTCAATCTTGCTACTGGCAGACACGGTTGTTATGCTCTGAAGCATAGGTGAGAAAAACAGGACTTATGACAGCCTTTTGATTCGAGATGATTAGTTTCCGCCGTATGGCGGTCGGACGGACATTTTATAAACTGTGTCGTAACTGTTTGTAATTTCAAATAATAAAGCCAATCCTGGTAGGTGAACTTTTTAAAAAAATAATCCTTCTATATAAACAATTGCGGTTGTACAGCCATGAATGTAAGATAAAACAAATCCGTTTTTAGAAAGCCAGTCGTATCCTGCATTGCTTCAGGCTAGGAGAGACACGACTAAGGAGGACCAAATTTTTAAAATCATACCTATTACTTTTACTTAGTTGCTTTACACTGATGTAATACATCCTCTTAATCTCCGGCGCGTCTAGGAGCTGTGCCTCTTTTTCTTTGATTGGCCTTGTTTTCCATGAAGATGAAGGCAAAATTTTAAGCTTGCTATTTTCATCCTTTAATACAAGTGGAAGATCAAAACCGGCGATGCAATTCGTAAGAATCCATCTTTCCCTGCCTCCGATAAATTTCGACTATGTTTATTAACGGAGCACCATTATAAATGTCACCACTAATCTTAGCTCTAAACTCTATTGCTTTTCTTTCATAATAAAGCGCTGAATCTAATTTGTTTTGGTCCATGTAAGCACCAACTATGTTTTCGGTTATGCCGGCTAAAAGAAACATATCATTCGTTACATTTTCAACCAGGTGTTTAGCTTCTAACATTTCTTTTAGCTTTTTGTCCGGGCTTTCTGTAAAGCCATATAAAATACCTAAAGCGTTTTTTATATATCCCTGCAACTCTTTTTTGTTTGTTTCAGCATCTTTCTGCAAATAAGGTTCAATAAAAGATGTTTTCACAATGTTTACTGCAAGCTCTTTATCTTCTGCAAGTTTTGTTGCTTCTATTAAATATTTTAATCCATTGGTATAATCACCGCTTGTTATATAATTGTAGGCAATGTTTGTTGAAACGAGACCTTCATAATATTTTTGATTTAATTTTCTTGCAACAGCTATTGCTTTATTTCCGTAATAAAAAGCACTGTCTTTATTAACTTCAGTAAAATCCAGCACCGATTGCGAATACTTACTTAGTTGAATTGTATCGTTGTTGCTTATACTTTTTTTGTTTTGAGAAAAAGAAAAATTAAACAGCAAACAGGAGATGGAGATAATATAAAATCTTATTAAAATAAGCTTATGCATTTTTAATGATTAATGTAAATGAATGATAAAGGCTGAACCTTCCCCTTCCTTCGTTTCTACCTTAATTTCTCCTCCATGTGCCTTCACAATATCATAACTTAAATTCAATCACAATCCTGTTCCTTGTCCGGTTGGCTTCGTTAGTAAAGAATGGCTGAAAGATTTTATTAACTACTTTTTGAGGTATACCAATTCCATTATCTTTTACCATGAATTGTACTTAGCTATTAAACTTAAGGTAAAAAATTATAATATACTTTTCTGTAATTAAAAAAAGTTTATAATAAGCAAGAGTCTTAAACAAGTCTTGATGTTAGCTTCTACAACATGCACTAAAGGCAATAGTGTTCAAGCTTTTTAAGCACAGAGCCTAAAATGTCTTGAACAAGGTTAGGTTAAGATTAACAGTTTGAGTATATGTACAATTTAGCTATTTAGGAAATGCACCTGCCT
>CAXSEB010000265.1:0-3544 GCA_964235805.1 uncultured Chitinophagaceae bacterium
GAAAGAGACCATGGTAAAGTAAATACTGAGTATCCAATTATTGACCAGTTCAACAAAGTAGTTGCCTACACAATCATTGATAACAAAAAATATGTTCTGGATGCTACCAGTGTCAACACGCCTGTGAATATTACTCCGTTCAATATCCTAAATACAAATGCTTTTGTGGTTAATTATAAAAAGCCGGAGGTGATAAAACTTACTGATGCTAAAAGCGCTTCCAACTTTGTTAATGTTTATTCGGTAATAGATAACAATGGTTTAGTGAATGGATTTGCAACTGTAAATAGTTACGACTATGCCAAAGTAAACCGGCTGGAAGATTACCAGAAAGGAAAAGATAAATTTCAGCATGAATATTTTGAGAAGGATTATGGCGAAATAAGGATAGATAGTTTTGAAACCAGCAACACAGAGGCTGATTCACTATACCTGCAACAGCAATTTAAATCTCTATGCCGGCTACTGTTAGCGGCGATTACAAGCTTATCAATGTAAACCTTTTTAACGGGCTCGAGAAAAATCCATTTACATTACACAATCGTTTTACTGATGTTGATTTTGGATGCACACGTCGCACCGATATAAATGAAAGCTTTGAGCTTCCGGCCAATATGAAGGTGGAAGAGCTCCCTAAAAATGTGCAACTGGTAACGCCTGATAAAAGCATCTCTTTTATAAGAATGACCAGTGCTGACGCAGATGTAATTACCGTACAAATATCGCTAAAAATTAATGAAACTCTTTACCACGCTGATTTTTACCCTGTGTTAAAAGAGTTTTATAAAAAGATGCAGAACTTGTTGAGCGAGCAGATCGTATTAACAAGCAAATAATATGAAGAGAAGAATCCTGATCTTAATTATAGCGATACAGCCTTGTGTTAAGCTATTATGCCAGGCAAACGTTTCGTTGTATTCGGTTTCCAGCCTTTCGGAAGATTTGAAAAAAAATGCCAATGCTGTTTACCGCTTAGATGAAGGAATTCTCGAGGTTACATCTGATTCAAAATATACATTTAAAACCCGCCAGGTAATTACACTATTAAATAAGAATGCTGCTCATCATCTTAACCAAACTCTTTATTATAACAAGTTTCAAAAGATAGAGAATGTAGCATTTAAGATATACGATACAGCAGGTAATCTTGTTCGCTCTTACCAGAAAAGAGATTTTAACAGCCGCGATTACACAGATGAAATGTCGTTATATACAGATGATAAATTACTTTACCTGGAAGCTGCTTCACCGGGTTATCCATGTACGCTGGATATTCTTTGTGAAAGAAAAGCCACAAGCTATATTGCGCTTCCTAACTGGGTTATCGCTTCGCCTGAAGAATCAGTTGAGTATTCATCCTTTATAGTAAAGCTGGCTCCTTCTGCAAACATAAAATATCGTGCACTAAATACTGAAATAAAGCCTTCAATAGAAACTGTTGCAGGTGTAAAAACATATAAGTGGATAACAGCCAACATTCCTGCATCAAAAGCAGAAAGAGATAGTTATGCCTCTTATAATTTGCCAACAATAGAGCTAACAGCAGATGCATTTGAGTATGACGGATATAGAGGATCATTTAAAACGTGGCAATCTTTTGGTGCATGGAACTACCAGCTCTACGAGGAGCCGAAACCTTTCAACAACGATGACATACAAACAATACACTCGCTTGTAGCAAACGATAAATCAGATCGGGAAAAAATTAAAATATTGTATACATACCTGCAGCACAACATGAGGTATGTAAGCATACAACTGGGCATTGGCGGGTTTAAGCCCTTTGCTGTTAAATATGTAAATGATAAAAAGTATGGTGATTGTAAAGCGCTTACAAATTATATGCGTTATGTGCTAAAAGTAGCCGGCATAAATAGTTACCCGGCCCTTATAAACGCAGGGTATAATAAAAAGCCGGCTGATGCTGACTATCCTTCAGATCCTTTTAATCATGTAATATTATGCGTTCCGCAAAAAAATGATTCTGTATGGCTTGAGTGCACAAGCAACAACAATGAATACGGCTTTTTGGGAAGTTTTACTGAAAACAAAAACGCACTGTTGCTCACAGAAAAAGGTGGTGTATTGGTTAGTACGCCAAAGAGTAAATATATTAACAATGTACTCAGCACTAAAACAATTATAACATTGGACGACGAAGGCGGCTCACAGGTAAAATCTGATTTATTTTGTACAGGTGATTTCTGGAATTTATATTACCAGGTTATGAAGCAAAGCGACATTCAGCGAAAAAATATCTTTATCAACTACCTGCATTATAAAATGCCTGAACAGTTTGACGTTATCTCTAAGCCAGATGTTGCAAATAGAAAACAGCTAAACCTTGCTTTATCATACGACCAGCTATACGATTTTAAAACCGGCAGCAAGTTATTTTTTAAGCCAAGGCTTAACAGCATATCAAATGAAGATATTCAACCCGTATTGTCAAGGAAGTTTGATTACATTTTCGAATTTCCTTATGAGAAAACCGATACTACAATATACTTGTTGCCTCCCGGGATCACGATCGATAAACTGCCGGTAAAAAAAGAAATGCAAAACGAATATGCCTCATACAGAAATGAATATATAAAGAATGAAAGCGGTAATGCCATCACAGTTATAGCAAACCTTGTATTGAAGAAATGCCTTGTACCACCGGCAGATTACCTGGAAGTTGCCACCTTTTTTCAGCAGGTAAATAGAAGTGAAACTGAAAAGTTTGTATTGAAGAAAAATTAAAGGAATGTTACTTAATGTTGAATTTGCCGCTCAAATTTCGTTCAACATCACATGTCTTAAGGATAAGAAATTTTACTGCGAATCTTAAAATTACTCTACTACTGCTTCTTCACCATACAACTGGCTTTTGAATTTTAGGGAAGGCGACGGAATAAATTCTCCAAGACTTAACTGATCCCATTTTTCATCAACAGTTCTTATAGTTTTGTTATCAGCTACAATTATATTAGGCCAGTCCCGCTGGAAATTATCGTATTCTTTTGTTTTCCTTGTACCATCAAAGCCAATACAGGAGTAAGTTTTGTTTGTTTCGTTCAACGAAGGTCGTTGTATTAATATGTTATCACGTTTTGGATCAAGGTTATTACATAATCGCCAAAGCGATGTGGTAAGATCATTTGCATCAACAGTATGCTCAACATAAAGCATCATTTTAATGCCTTCGGTTTCTCGTAACTCACAGATAACTTCATGCAATTCTCTTAGATGATTTTTCCTGTTTTTCTTTACAGAAATTATAACACATGGAATATCTTTTTTTAATAAAGAAGTATTCATTGATCTGATCTCTTTAAACGTTTCTTTCATTGCTACATCAGACATCTGACATTTGACATCTGACATCCGCAATTCATCTTTTTCTTCATCAAATTTGAACGTTCCGTCAATACACATCTTTCCTCCAAAGCCAAGCTTACTGCAGCTATGGTCAAGAACATCCATTGGCCCTTGGGAAAAATAAATATCAGTTGCAGGGTTTAGGTTTTTGAAAACATCCCGTGCAAGCTTCTCGTATTCA
>CAXSEB010000266.1:0-3536 GCA_964235805.1 uncultured Chitinophagaceae bacterium
GCTGGTACTCCAGGTCAATTTATTTATTCTATTACTTTTTTGTACTGTAAAATTTAATAAAGTAATAGGAGTGATGAAGCCTGGTGCATAAAATTGAAGGGCTAAAGGTAAGCCGAACATTGGCCCGCCACTTCCGTTCAGCCTGTACATGATACCTTTTGTGCCAGTTGCATTTTCTATACCAACAGAACAAAAATTTGTGATACCTGAAGGCCTGGGGATGCTGCTTTCAATATCGTTATATTGTATGATAATATCTCCGTACGCTTTTAATATTATCTGGAATGTTATGTAATTATCTGCCAGGCCAACCAGATGTGCATCATAAAATGTTATTACAAATTGGGTGATATCGCCTCCATAATAAGTATGTGCATCTGCATACGTAGATGTTGTCATGTCCAGATTGGCCAATACACCCGCAATGTAATTCTCAATGCCTCCTGGAAGGGGAATTTTAACTGGTAGATGTTGTATTTTTTTAGAAATAGCGGAAGGGTTACTAAAACTAATCCAGCCATTAGTAGAAATCCAGAATTGATTATAATTAATTCCTGTATTGAAAAATTTGAATGAAAATGGTAATGCAATTGGCGTAGCTAAAATGCTATCATTGCCATTGCTGCTCCAGTTAATTTCGTTTGACCTTTCCGTTATCCAGTTATAAGTTGGCCTGTAAGGTGCCATTAATGCACATTGAGTAGAATTTGCAAAAGAATAACCATCGCTTGTGCTGGTGGAATCGGAATAGCTATAATTGCCTGTAGTAAACTTATTCACAACAGTATCATTATTTCTTGCTCCGTCTGATGCAAGGCTGGTATAGACAAATGAGGAATCGCTGCCGGTAGCGGAGCCTGCAAAAGATACAAAATCTATCATTTTGGATTCACCGGAATTTAAACTTACTTGTTTAGTATCCATATACACAGTATTGCCAGACTGATTTATTTTAAAAGTTACATCAAAAGGAGTAGTTTGATTATTGCTGCCAAAATTTGCGACCGTAGCCTGAGGTGTTATTCCACAATTATCTACTGATGAAATTGCAACTGGATTACTAATGGTAATGATACCTACATCATTTCCAATTGTAAGTCTTGGTTCTATCATAAACTTAAATGGGTTGCCAGGGGCAAAATCTGACCAGGCAATATTACCTGTAGGATTGGTATAAAAAAAAGTATTAGGCCGGATAGGTGTTTCATTTTGATAAGCAAACTGAATGTTGATACTGCTGGTTTGTCTTACCCCGATGTAAAAAGTATCTGTTATCGCCACAGGCGGATAGATCAGTAAATTAAACAGGCCTGCTGTACTAACCTGGTCAGTTGATTCCCATAATAAATTACCTGGTACTCCATTGCCTGATTTATCCCAGATGCCGATTCGGAATGGCGCACCGCCGCTTCTAAAATTTACTCCCACCTGGTTTACACTGGTTGGGCTGCTTGTGGTAAATTTAGCAACAATATCACCTGTTCCGTTTGGATTAGTAACAGGAGCAGCTGTAGCCCCTAACGAACCAGCTGCTGTAGTGTCGTATGCATAATTATAAGCATTGAGAGTGACTTCCTGAGAAATTGAAAAATTATTGTCAGGATTATAATCATCATCGCCTATTGTAACAATAATATTATTAATACCGATATTGGTTGGTGTAAATGCTAAAAAAGACACTAATGCAGATGCGTTTGGAGCCAAAAAAGGAATGGTTTGAATATCATTAAAATTGTTAGCGCCAGATATATTCAGGTTTACTTTCAAATTAGTTTGAGCATTGGAGCCATTGTTGACAATATTGGTTGAAATGATGTGTGGTGTAGCAAAAGGTATAGGTAATTTGCCCAATGTATATACTTGAGCAATGGCTGCATCATTAGGGGTAATATGCCTTAATTGAATCTGTGGCCTATAAGGAGTAACAGTGTTTAAGAATGTTGTGCCAGGCACTGGCTTAGTAGCTAAATTCTCCCTCCTGCTTGTATTTATTGTAGTGCTTGTATTATTTCCTAAAGTTGCCCGAAAAGTATAAGCTCCGTGCCTTACACTATCCGTACGTTCAATGAGTAATTGTAAATTATTCCCGGCTGTTCTCACAAAGTTAGTTGTTAAATCTACTCCTAACCAGCCTGTAGCATTCGGAGTATAAGTACCACTATATACCAGCGTATAACCGGTAGTGTTATACGTACCTGTAGTAAAAGTTTGTGTTGCGGCAGGTACTTCCTTAAGATAAAGGTTATAGTTAGTAACGGTTGTTACAGTGCCAATAATTACAACATTAAAGTCAATATGATTAATAGCATCACCGGTAGTAGTAAAATTGGCAGATCCTATTTCTGTATCCGTGTAAATGCTTTCACTTACATGATAAAGATTTGGGCCCAGCACAATATTTCCTGATTGGTTTGGATTAGCTATTATTTGAACTGTTTGAGAAAAAACATGAACTTGTGCATATAACGTTAGAAAGGTTAAAAGTAAATATTTGCTTGCGTGTAAATATTTTTTCATAATTTATTATTTATTTGATTAGAAAATAAGCCAACTAAGCAGTTGGCGTTGAAATGCACGAGGAACTTTTTTAACTTCCATGTTTGATCTTTACAAAAATAGGTAAGGGGGCATCAAATGTAGAATTTAAGTTTGTAAATATGAGTCATAAACATAGTAATAGCTTAATACACGAAACAAGTCCCTACCTGTTGCAGCATGCACACAATCCAGTAAACTGGCATGCTTGGGGGCATCAGGCATTACAAAAAGCAAAAGACGAGAACAAAGTGATATTGATCAGTATAGGGTACTCCGCCTGCCATTGGTGTCATGTAATGGAAAGAGAAAGTTTTGAGGATGAAGCAACTGCCAATCTAATGAATGAAAATTTTGTAAATATAAAGATTGACCGGGAAGAACGTCCTGATATTGATCATATTTATATGGATGCTGTTCAGGCAACTACAGGCAGTGGTGGCTGGCCGCTTAATGTTTTTCTTACGCCAGATGCCAAACCTTTTTTTGGAGGCACTTACTTTCCACCGGTCAAAGCATTTAACAGGCCTTCCTGGAGCGATATTTTACAACATATTACCCAGGCATGGAGAGAAAGAAAAAATGAAATTGAGGCGCAGGCTGAAAATCTTACAGATTATCTTAATAACGCTGGCAATTTTATTTCTCCGGATAAAAATATTATAACAACATCTATTGAGAATGAATTTAGTTTTAAACAATGTGAAACGATGTTTTCTGCTATAATGAAATCTGCTGATACTTTATGGGGCGGATTTGGTAAAGCGCCAAAGTTTCCTCAAACCTTTACAATAAGGTATTTATTTCAGTTTTATTATTATTCTGGCAATCAACAGGCTTTGCAGCAGGCTTTGTTGTCACTAGATAAAATGCTCGAAGGCGGTATATACGATCATGTGGCTGGCGGGCTGGCAAGATATAGTACAGATGAAGAATGGCTGGCGCCTCATTTTGAAAAGATGCTTTATGACAATGCCCAGATCGTCATCAACTTCACCGAT
>CAXSEB010000267.1:0-3523 GCA_964235805.1 uncultured Chitinophagaceae bacterium
ACGTTCAGAAATTATCAAAAAAAGTAAATGGCAAAACATTGTTTTCTGACATTTCATTTGATGTTGTGAAAGGACAGAAAATTGCTTTTTTGAGTAAAGACCCTGTTGCGCTGACTTCTTTCTTCGAAATAATAAATAATAAAATGCCGGCAGACAGCGGAAAAGTTGAATGGGGAACAACCATTACCACCGCCTATTTGCCAAACGATAACTCAGAGTTTTTTACCGGCTCACTTACTTTAATGGATTGGTTGCGGCAGTATGTTCCGCCGTATGTAAAGGATGTTGATGAAGACTTTTTACGTGGTTTTTTAGGTAAGATGTTATTTAGCGGAGACGAGATTATGAAGAAAACAAATGTATTAAGCGGCGGTGAAAAAGTACGCTGCATGGTTAGCCGCATGATGCTGCAAAACCCGAATGTTGTTATTCTTGATGAACCGACAAACCATCTTGATCTGGAAAGCATAACTGCATTTAACGATGGCATGTTAACCTTTCCCGGGCTGGTTTTATTTACAACGCACGATCATCAGTTTATGCAAACTGTTGCTAACCGGATAATTGAAATAACGCCGAAAGGCTTAATAGACAGGCTTTGTACGTATGATGAATATATTTCTGATGAAAGAATTAAAACGCTTCAGCAGGAAATGTATAATTAAATATTAGAGGCCTTTGCATGATTTTTATCCAACCAAAAATAAATTTATGAAAAAAATTCTTATACTATTGATGGTTTTCGTGTTGATAACAGTGGCCACAATTAAGGCGCAAACTTCTAATTCATCCGACTACAAAACCGCGTTGGGCTTGAAATTTTATCCAACGGGGATAACCGTAAAGCATTTTGTTTCTTCCAAAAATGCCCTGGAAGGAATTGGATACATTTATAACGAAGGCGCACGCATTACAGGACTATACGAAATACACAATGAAATCAGTAATGCAGGCGGATTGAAATGGTATTACGGTTTTGGCGCTCATGTTGGGCTTTATAATAATAAGTATGGCGGCGCAACTGCATTAGGTATTGACGGCGTTTTAGGACTGGATTACAAAATCAAATCTGCACCATTAAATTTTTCAGTTGACTGGCAGCCATCCATCGAATTTGGCAGCGGATATAACAATGGTTTTATTGGCGGGTTTGGCGGTATAGCAATCAGGTATACACTTAACTAATATTATCTTCAGATATTCAATCCCGGTATTCATATCGGGATTTTTTATTTGTTCTAAATTAACTTTGTTCTAAAACTTTTAATTGAGAAATAAGTTATAGCCAAAACTTACATAATATAATCCGCCGATGGTTGCATTACCAAATCCGTTTCTGTAATATTGATTTAGCAGATTGGTTGCACCAAGCTTAAGCAGGATTTTTTGCGCAGGAAATTTATAATTAATCTGAGCATCAACTGTATGATAAGCCGGAACTAAACCGCTGGCAAAATCTCCCTGGAAATCTACCTCATCCTGCCATCTCCATGATACATTGAATCCTACTCTTTTTTGATAACCAAAACCCGAGTTACCAATGTAAGCGCTGGTTCTATATCTTGGAGCATTAAACGAAGGTTGAAAGTTTGAAGGCACATCTGATAATCTGTCTGATGAACCGGTAACTCCAATTGAGAAGTTGCGTGGCAATGAATAATCAAGACTTATACCGTATCCATACGTTTTTACATCTCCTGTTACATTAGTAGGAACTGAATAGATGGTTACTTTGGTTGGATCTAAAAGTGTTGTTTGGGTAACGTCAGCAGAACTGCCCGTTACTGATTGCGCCACCAAAGTTCTTGTGATGAAGTTTGTATAAATACCGTAGTAGCCATACATATCGATCAACAGCTTTTTATTTATAAGCAATCCTTTATAACCACCTTCAAAAGAGTTTACTGTTTCTGCCTTAAATTTATCGAAAGGACGCAACGTGCGTGTTCCGCTTGTTTGCAAACTGGTAACATCATAAACAGGATTGCTGCTAAACTTGTAATAATCCTGTAAATCCTGAATTCCTCCCAACAATCTTGTTCCCTGCCCTACCCGTAAATTTATCCATTGCTGTTGTGTAGAAGCAAAACGATATGCCTGCTGATAAGACAACCGAATATTATTATCACGGGCTACTGTAATTACCGCGGAAATTCTTGGCGTAAATCTTCCATCAAAATTTTCGTTTTTATCATAACGTCCTGATGCAATAATTTTAAGCTTATCATTTGCAAAACGCTTTGTTGCCTGCACGTAAGCACCAACTTCGTTTATACCAATTTTTCCCGCAGAATCTGCGAACAATGTTCCCTCAGAATTTAGTACATACTTTTTATAATTTGCGCCAACAATTATCTCTGCAAAATCTTTTGTGTATTGTGATAAATTATATTGCCCTTCTATATTATAAAGATTTGTTTTATCAACAAATAAACCTCCGCCTTTACTGATAGGAATTTTTCTTACCTGGTCAAATATTTGTTGAAACTGAGCAGAACCCGCAACCGGCCGCCCTACATCCGCAGCTGCCCTTGCATTATTTTGTGCTAAAATATCAGACTGACCTGCTAATCTATTTTGCAAATAGGCAACCGAATATTGGTAATACCATCCATTGGATCCGCCGCTTGGTTTCCATGCTTCATTAAATAATCTTGTAGTAACTGTTGAGTTATAAGAATCACCTGCGTTTTCCTGTGTAGTATAAGCTCTTAAAAACCAATTAGCATTATTCAGTTCTGCCTTGTACTGACCCATCTTTAAGTTCTTTAAAGAGTAACGGTCACTGCCTGTGTAAACCGTGTTTCCTGTTCCCCAAAAGCCTTCTAAAATGGCGGTTGTTCTGTCTGTAATTTTATAATCTATTTGAGCAGATGCTTTAAAGTTTACAGTGTTAGGATCAACAACATCTTTTTCTAAATAACCCGTTCTTGAAACCGGGATAGTTGCCGGAAGCGTACTGATATATGGAGCATAAAAAGGAACTGCCGCCGCCAAATTATTTAATACTGCTGATTTAATATCTACTGTAGTTTCATCTCCATAAATATTTATACCATCATAATTCGGGTCAGTGTCTCTTGTTCCGTCTACTACCATGCCCGTCGTTCCAAGTCTTTTATAATCTCTGTAATCGTTACCAATCCAGTCTTTTGCCTGGATTAATTCTCCGGCAACTTTAAAAGCTAACTTGTTGGATATTTTATTTGCCCAGCGTAAATTCCAATTGTAATATGGAGATGGCCTGCTGCTTTTATCATCAATATGCATTATTCCTGTTTTCACTTCAAGAGAAAGCCCCTGGTATTTAAAAGGGTCCTTTCCATTAATCAGTAAAGCGCCATTCATACCACCGGGACCATACAATGCAGATGATGCGCCCGGTAATAAATCGATGCTTTCAACATCAAGCTGCGTTAAACCAATAACACTTCCTAAAGAAAAATTTAAACCCGGAGCCTGGTTATCCATACCATCTACCAATTGATTGAGGCGAAGATTACCGCTCACATTAAAACCGCGT
>CAXSEB010000268.1:0-2160 GCA_964235805.1 uncultured Chitinophagaceae bacterium
CCCGGGTCATCACCAAAAGACTCTTCGCCATCAACCAGTACTTTTTCAACCGTTTCACCCATAGCTTTAATCTTTCCATCTTTATCTACCTGTATGCCCGGCAGCTTTTTCAAAAGTTCTTCAACATTAGCATTGGCACTTACTTTAAAACTATCGGCAGTATAAACAGTAGTATCACCTTTAATTTGTATTGGCTTACCTGTTTTAATTATTACTTCCTGTAAAATTTTACTTTTAGAGATAAGAGAAATGGCAGGTATCGCTGTATCACTTTTTATTTCCATGTTCTCCACTACATCCGCAAAGTATGGATGAGTCGTCATTAAAATATAACTGCCGGGCTTTACATCTTTCAGAAAGTATTTGCCTTCAGCATCGCTGCGAACAAATTTATAAAACACAGAATCTTTTACAGTAAGCAATGCTATAACGGCATTTGTTACAGGCTTATTCTCGTTAGGATCTTTTAAAGACCCTGAAACCTTTGCCTGTTGCGCAAAAGATGATAAAGCAAAAACGATACTTACAAATAAAGTAATGATTTTTTGCATGGCAGTTATTTTAGTAATGGCAGATGAGAGTTCAAAAGTGCTTAATTAAAGTAACGCCACTTATGTACAACTCTTAAATTAACGTTAAACAAAGATGCCAACTATATGATTATAGTTTTTTTAAATTCCATAAATGGTAATAAAGAAGATATAAACAAGTTAGGTAACTGATTTATTTGTTGAAGATTCTTCTCTTTTCAACCCCTTCATTGGTAATATTCACCGGCATAATAAAGCCATTACTGTCAAAATACATGCGGTCAATACAGGTTTCACGATGATTGCCATTGGTAGTATGTAATGGCCTGCGGTGATACACTATATACCAATCATCAGTGCCGGGAATGTTTATAACGGAATGATGACCAGCTCCTGTTGCAATGGCGGGATTTTGTTGCAATACTTTTCCTATACGTTTAAAAGGACCAAGTGGTGATTCGCCAATAGCATACGCAACACTATAGTCCGGCCCGGTCCAATCTCCCTCTGACCACATCAGGTAATACTTTCCATTGCGAATGATCATAAAAACACCTTCAACATAATTCTCAGGTGTTATAGGTTTAAAAACAGTACTATCGTTAAAGGCAACAAAGCCGGTAAAATTAGTATTCAGCTTAGCGATGTTACAGTGTCTCCACCCTCCATACAAAAGGTAATAAGTACCATCAGTGTCCTTAAAAACAAACTGGTCAATAGGCTGTGCACTATTGTAGAATTTATTAATAAGCGGCTTTCCAAGATGATCTTTGAATGGCCCTTCAGGTTTGTTAGAGACAGCAACTCCAATACCTCCTGTTTGGTTATTATTTTGGATGTCATTTGCTCCAAAGAACAAGTAATATTTATTTTCTTTTTTTATTACAGATGGTGCCCATACAGAATAAGCAGCCCACTTTATGTTATTAACGGTTAATACATGCCGATGCTTTTTCCAATGGATTAAATCATGTGAAGAAAATGCATCCAGGAAAGTTTGCTTAAGATATTGGGGGTTGATGGTATTTCTTTGCATTCTCAATTGAGCTGCTGAAAGCCCTTTCACCCGATCAGGCTTGTTGTAGTCATCAGAATATGTTGGATAGATCCAATAAGTATTATCAAAAATTCTGCATTCAGGGTCAGCGTACCAGCCAGGGAAAACAGGGTTACCGGATCTTGCTACAGTTGTTTTGTTTTGAGAAAAAGATACTCTGCATAGATTAAGCAGGCATAAAATA
This sequence comes from uncultured Chitinophagaceae bacterium, assembly GCA_964235805.1. Classification (GTDB taxonomy): domain Bacteria; phylum Bacteroidota; class Bacteroidia; order Chitinophagales; family Chitinophagaceae; genus Ginsengibacter. The sequence continues at coordinate 1,772 of CAXSEB010000268.1, forward strand.
ACAACCACGAGTTTTTTATAGATCATTTTATTCTTTGCTATTACTGAATCAAATTTCTAATGAAATACCGCAAAATATTACATTCCCGGATCAGCAGGCCTGATCGGTTTCATAAAGGCGTTACAGCCACGTGTCCTGAGTTTTCGCCGAAACACTTTATCACCGGCAGTAATATAAAGTACATTGAAGCCGGGTCCACCAAAGTAAACATTAGATGATTGCGAATTTGATGGAGGTAACGGCAATATTGCATTAACCCGGCCTAACTGATCCATGATCTGTATGCCTAATCTTGAAGCTACGAAAATTCGTCCGGCAGTGTCGCACTTAAGCCCATCGGGCCATGCATTTTCTTCAGTATCAGGTACATGCAACCAGCCATAGCGTTG
>CAXSEB010000268.1:2170-3512 GCA_964235805.1 uncultured Chitinophagaceae bacterium
TGCTTGTATGTGAGCGTTCCGTCGGGTTTAATCTTATAAACCCAAACCCAGTGCGAAGCTGATTCTGTTGCAAAGAGTTGTGTTTGATCAGGTGAAAGTGTAACTCCATTTGGAAACTTCAACCCTTCATCTATCACGATTTTTTCACCATCAGGACGAATAAGATAAAGCTTGCCCGGCTTTAAGCCATCAGGCGCTGTAACATAAATGTTGCCGTTATTTGCTACAATAAGATCGTTGCCTGCTATGCTATCGGCTATCACTTTTTCTTTTTCACTTTTATCGTAACTCAGAACTTGTTTAGTAGCACTTGCTGCAGTGTAGCGTTTTCCGTCAGGTCCAAAAGATGTACCACTTGCTTTTTTAGCATCTATGTTTAAATCAATCAGGTTTCCGTTCAATCCAACCTTATACGTTTTTGCTGCAGGAACATCCTGGAAATAAACTTCTCCTGATGCATTGGCTCCTGTACCTTCTGTAAATTGGTAGCCCTGCCCAACCAACTCCCAATTTTCACCCGGGATCAGTAGGTCAGTTAAAAACTTATTTTTAGAATCTCCTTTGATGACTAGCTTTGGCCAATCTTTCCAAAGCCATCTCATTGCCTGTGGAAAAACAGCAGTACCGTGATTTCCATTATGTCCACCTTCACCCCAAACATGAGTTATATCGTAACCTGAAAATGCAAGTGCCCGTTCCATTGATTCGTTTGCTTTCCACCAATCACCGGCATATATATTAAGATCATTTGAGCCATCCTGCAAAAAAATACGGATAGGTTTAGGCTCATACTTACTTACAAGTATCGGGTAGCGGTCGCCGCCTCTTAACCCGGTATAAGTTCCGATTGCACTAAACACTCTTGAAAATTCCTCAGGATGTTCCCATGCCGCAGTAAACGCTGCAATAGCACCGCTGCTTGATCCGCCAATGGCCCGGTCGTTTCCATTTTTTGATAAACGTATTGCATGGCCATCACTTGTTTTATGCTTTTCAACTTCTGGTAAAATTTCATTTAAAATAAACCGGGCATAAGCATCGCCCAGTCCATCATATTCGTAGCTGCGGTTAAAACGCGTAAGTGAGTTTGAGCTGCTATCTGCCAACACCTTTCCAGGCGTTACAAACACCCCGATGGTAACAGGCATTTCATTTTTATTAATAAGATTATCAAAAACGGTTGGCGCTTTCCATTGTATGCCATCCTGGTTTACATATACACAAGCCGGTTTGGTGGGTTTATATTGGGCAGGTACATAAACCCAACATTCCCGCCAGGTTCCCGGGAAAATTTTTGACTGATCAAAAATGAATTTAAATATCTCGCCTTTAGGTACCCCGG
>CAXSEB010000269.1:0-3492 GCA_964235805.1 uncultured Chitinophagaceae bacterium
ATTTGGCTTTCGCCTCACCTTCTTCTCTTGCGGGCAATAGCAACACACCGCCACACACCAGCACAAACGCAAACAAAGTTCCTATACTTGTAAGATCTGTTACTTCAGTAAGATTTAAAAATAACGCAGGTATGGCAACAACTAAACCTGTTAATATTGTTGAAAAAGAAGGCGTTTTATACTTTGGATGAATGCGGCTGAAGACCTTTGGCAGCAAGCCATCACGGCTCATGCTCATCCATATTCTTGGCTGCCCTAACTGGAAAACCAGTAACACACTTGCGGTTGCTATTACAGCACTGAAGGAGATTATATAACTCAATTGATTGAGGCCAACCTGCTTAAAAACAAAAGCAAGCGGATCACCAACCTGGAGTTTTTTATAAGAAACCATCCCGGTTAACACAATAGCAATCAGTATATAAAGAAGTGTGCAAATTATTAAAGAATAGATCATTCCTTTTGGAAGATCGCGTTGCGGATCACGGCATTCTTCAGCGGTAGTTGAAATGGCATCAAAACCAATGTAAGCAAAGAACACCGCGGAAACACCTTTCATCATTCCTCCAAAACCATTTGGTAAAAACGGGCTCCAGTTCGCGGGAGCTACATAAAAAAAACCTATGGCAATAACAGCGATGATGATTACAATTTTTAAACCTACCATTAAATTAGTTGCCCGTCGTGTTTCTTTAATACCGGTATAAACGAGCCATGTAATCAGGAAAACTATAGCCAAAGCAGGTATGTCAGCGATGAACCGCAGGCCGCCGACCTGCGGAGCGGTGGTCCATGCATGGTAAGCCGTCCGGATATTTTCCGGGAGATTTTGCAACGTTGTTCCGGAACCAAGTTGCGTGGTTGCTTCCGTAAATCCTCTTGAAGCACTTAAATAATCTGTGGTTAAAAATGCCGGGATATGGATGTTGATTCCTTCGAGCAAATTGGTAAAATACGCACTCCATGAAATGGCAACCGCAATATTTCCTATGGCATATTCCATTAACAGATCCCATCCTATTATCCATGCAATCAACTCTCCAAACGCAGCGTAGGCGTAAGTATAAGCGCTTCCGCTTACAGGTATACGTGACGCAAACTCAGCATAGCATAACGCTGAAAAGCCGCAGCAGACTGCCGTTAATGTAAACAATAAAATAACTCCGGGGCCGCCCTGGAACGATGCATTACCAATTGTAGAGAATATGCCTGCGCCAACCACCGCTGCAATGCCCATGGCTGTGAGGTCTTTTACTCCCAACACTTTTTTTAAGCCAGAGGAGGAATGTGTAGCATCAGAAAGACCTTCACTGGCATCGTTTAAAATTGCAGCAATACTTTTTTTACGGAAAAGCGGGTGAGACATATGAACTGGTTATCTAAAAGTAATAATGGAAATTAAACTTTTTATAACACATGATGTTCAACTCTAAACTTAATTAAGCTCATTCGGTTTGAAACTTCGAAAATAAATGTTATTGTAACGGTAACTATATGTATACCTGAAGGAAAACTAACAACAGTTGTACTATAAATATCTTTCCCTGATGATTCGTTTATGATGATATAAATGACCTATCGTTATAAACCCATAACTTAGAACACTAACCACGTCATTGTTACCTGAAAGCCCTTTACGATCCAACTTCTCTTCATTAAAACTGTTGTATAAATCTTCTGTTGATCTTCGTACATTATTGAATTCATCTACAAGGCTTTGCCAGCTTCTTACATCAGCATTTGAATTATCGGCGTATATATTCTCATCAAACGCAAGTAAACATTTGGCTTCTCCGCGTGCAATACATAATGCTCTATAATTAAATATCCTTTCGGTATCCGTTATATGCTGCATCATTCTTTTTATGCTCCACTTGCCTTCTGCATATGAGTACGTTGATTTATCCTCTGATATTGAATTTAAAAAGTTGGGGATTATATTAGCCTGCTTTTTCAACGCCTCCGATAAATCATCTTCAGGTACTTCCTCTATATAGCCACTGAAATATGCAGGATAGTCAGTTGTGTTTGGTTTTGCCATAGTTTTTTTAAACGTTGTTCCGGTGCAAAAAGTATTCTGCAAATTACAAAATGGCACAAAAAAACGGGAAATTTAATGCAGTATATGCAGAAAAATTCCGGTGTCTTCACAAAACTATTATTATCCCCGACTCTTACGTTTAACTTTGGATTTAAGCATAATCAACGGCTGCGGCACATCCCTGTCTCCTTTTATAGTTGCGGCAAGCTTTACTGCTTCATAGGCATTAACTATTCCGCCGCTTTTAGAAAGATCAGCAAAATTTACCCTCTCACCAGTTCCCGGCAGATCAACCATTTCTGTTACCGGGGAAGCCGATTTCTCAATAACATATTTTAGTTGTTTGGCGCTAAGCGTTGGATAATATTCCAGTAACAAAGCCGCTACTCCGGCTACAATCGGGCATGAAAAACTGGTTCCTGAAAGTTTACCGTAATTATTGCCGCCTGGCAATGTGGAATATACTTTTACACCAGGTGCAAAAAGATCAACTTCTTTTTTTCCGTAGTTGCTAAAGTTTGCAACAATACCTCCGTTGGTTGGGTCTCCGCTTGCGCCAACTGTTATAAAATTTGAAGCCCTTCCTGTACCATCTTCAAAAACAGGATTAGGAAAATTATCAGTGCTGTCATTGTTTTCATTATCATTTCCTGCTGCATGCACCAAAAGCACGTTATGGCTTTCTGCATATTTTACAGCATCATCTACCCACTTTTTTTGAGGGGAAAAGTCTTTACCGAAACTCATGCTTATAACTTGTGCACCATTATTTACCGCATAAGTTATGGCATTGGCAATGTCTTTATCATGTTCATCACCGTCTGGCACGGCACGGATCATCATTATTTTTACATTATCTGCAATACCATCACCGCCTTTGCCATTATTTCTTATAGCACCTATCAGGCCTGTACAAAAGGTGCCATGAGTCGGTGTTCCTGTCATAACATCCCTGTTGCCATAAATCCTGTCGTTAATATTGTTTTCATCATCTTTAACTATCTCACCGCGATAATCTATAGGAGCAGTGGTCTTTGTTTCACTCTTCCTGGTTTCACCTTGCAGGTATTCATCAAAATCACCGAGGAAATCTTTATTGGTTTGCTCAAGATTATCGTTAGCTTTCATTAAACCATAAAAAGCCGACTTTGCTTTTACTACAGCCGGCTGTGTATTGCTCAAAGTATCAAGATCTTTACCGGTAAACACTTTGGCATTCATTGCTATTTGCAAAATGCTGTCGCTTGTGTGCAAAGCGTTATATATCTTCTTTAAAAACTCAACATCAACAACTGCAGTAGAAGAGCCTTCAATCTTTTTGCGGGCTTTTTCATACACTTTAATTTCTTCCTTTTGTTGTAATGGCATTGCGGTAGTATCCGGCACAATGGTGCCATACTTTTGCTTCAGCTTATAATATACCCTTGCTGCTTCGTAAGAATCCTGCTTTA